>JAQVPY010000045.1 GCA_028701815.1 Bacteroidales bacterium
TTGCTTATTGTATAGCCTTGTTTGCCGAGTGGATCCTGGTCGATGGCTATCAGATGTTTATTTGTGAGAAGGTCTATTGTAGCCTTGTCGAGATGTCTTATATCGCTGTTGACGATTAACGGCGCAGCGAGCATACACCACAAGGCGAAATTGCTGTTGTATTCAATCTGATTGCATCCTGTCAGTTGCCCGTGCAGGCTGGAAGATTTGCCTTTGCCGAAAAGTCCTACCATGAGCATGTCCGGATCGTTCCACGCGCCAGGGCCGGCGTATTGAGCGAGGCCTTCCTGCAGGTCAAAGAGATCAATGACTCCGCCTTTAATACCTGCGTGTACGTCGCCGGAACTCCATATATCTCTTGAGTCATAAGTGGTCCTCCACAGATGTCCGCCGGCAGCTTTAGCCCATAACCACGGTTGACGCTGTCCCCATTCACAGATGGCGAAAACAATGTCGCGACCGCTATTTTTTAACGCGTCGCCCATTTTTTTATAACGAATAAAAGCAGTCTCAACATCTTCCGGCGCATTGCAATAATCATATTTTAAATAATCTATACCCCAGGAGGCAAAAGTCTTGGCATCCAACTCCTCGAAACCGTAACTTGCAGTTACTCCGCCACAGGTGTATTCTGCCGCATCGGAATAAATGCCGAGTTTTAATCCCTTTGAATGGACATAGTCTGATACTGCCTTAATGCCGTTTGGAAAACGCACGGGGTCGGGGAAAAGACGGTTTTTGTTGTCCCTGCCGCCAACCCAGTAGTCATCGATGATGATGTATTCGTATCCTGCGTCCTTCATGCCGTTGGCGACCATGGCGTCGGCGGTCTCTTTCAGAATCTGTTCGCTGACTTCATATTCGAAGAAGTTCCAGCTGTTCCAACCCATGGGTGGCGTCGGAGCTAAATTTGCGCTTTGTCCGGAGAGACTGATACATAATGCTGTTACGCTGAGAAATAAAAAGACTCTTTTCATATATTTTCAGTTTTTTGTTTGCGCAAAGATAAAATCTTTTTTGCAATAATTGACAATTAGTGTCATTAAGTGAGATTCAGATGTCTGCGCACGAAATGTGATATGTGGTCTTTAAGTTCTTGTGATTCTATAATTTCGATGTCGTCGGCGAGACCTATCACAAATCTTCCGATTCCATTTAAATTGCAGACTTTTGTGTCGAGAATCCAATGCTTGTCGTCAACCTGAGTGAGGTCGCGTTCCGCAAGCGGAAATTCTTCCAGCAGCAGATTATGCGCCATGATGCCGAGTTTGAGTTTAACGGGGTGCTGATAATAGCCTGTCATCCTGAAAACATCAATAAAACCCTTTACGTGCTTACGCTCATGTTCCCAGTCTTTGTCGAGAACTTCAACATCCTCAGTGCGTACCGTCTTAAATAATTTGTTCTGTCCGGAACTAATCTCATAGCACCAAATCTGTACGTAATTTGTGGTGAAAGCGAACGGCTCCACAAGTCTGTCGCTGACAATACCCGTGTGGGAAGAGGAGTATCCGTGCAGGATTACCTGTTTTTTATTTTGTATGGCCTCAATTATGGCGTGAACGTTGATGGCATCCTGACCGTTTACCACACAGTCGGCTAACGAAGGGCAGTCGTAAACGGTGGCAAGTTTTTTTCGTAGATTCTGCTTTAATACGTTGCAGTCGTAAATGGCATTGATAAGACTGTTTACAATATACGCTTCTTCTTCGGTAAAATGAATGAGTTGTGAAATGTCTTTGAAATATTTACTTTCTTTACTCAACCTGTAGATGTTGCCTTCTTTTTGAATAATGAACCCCGCAGCCTTGAAAGTGTCAAAATATCGATATATCGAACGATAGGAAGTGTCTAATCTCTCAGCCAAATCCTCAACAGTGTAATTGACATTTCCAATTAACAACTTCATTAATCTAAGGATGCGCTCAATTTTTGGTTGATCCATAGTCCCGTTTCCTTTAATAGTAATTCGGGGACAAAAATAATACTTTTTTCTTAAATGAAAAGTTTTTACGCCTTTTTGTTTATTTTAAGGCGCTCCCAAAGCCAATTCGGGGCTATCTGCCAGAAGAAGACAATGATTCGATAGCGCCAATCGATGGTCTTTACTCGCTTGTGTTGTAGGATCGAGTTATAGATAGTTGCGGCGACCTTCTCCTTTTTCATCAACAAAGGATATTTGTCCCCCTTTAACAAGTCGGTCTTAACAAATCCGGGACGAATCTCAGTGAAACGGATTGCTGCTCCACGAAGACGGGCTAATTGTACAAGAGCCTGAATATAACTTCTTTGATAACGTTTAGTGGCGGAATATGCCGGTGCCGCGCCGAGACCTTTTGTGCCCGCAATAGATGAGATGGCGGCAATGTGCCCGTGCCCTTTTTTCGCAAAATAGTTAAACGCCGCATCGAGCATCCTCGTAAATCCTTCGCAGTTGGTTTCAACAGTTTTGAGTTCTATATTTTTATCGAGCGGAACGTTGACACTCCCAACACCGGAGACATGGAAATAAATATCCATCCCCCCCATAATTTCAATGAGTTCCAATAAGGCTTTGTCGGCATTATCGTCGTTTATGTCGATGGCTTTTACATAAACATTGTGGGGCTGCATCAGCCGTAATTCTTCTAACAACTCTATTCGACGACCTGCCAGACCGACGGTGTACCCGTCACGTATAAATAATTTTGCCACTTCTTTGCCTATTCCGGAAGTGGCACCGGTGATTAGTATGTTCATGTCTGAAAATTAATTTCTGTCTTTCTTGGCGCTCATGGTGCCATATTTGTTTATATATTGGGCTACTGCATTGTAACAAACCTGATATCATTTGCAAATATCGCAAATTTTTCTTGGTTAAATTTTTTTATCTTACTTTTTTATGACTAAAAAAGTGCGTTTCAAGCTAAGCCAAAAGAACTCGCCTACGGCTCAGACATCTTTTGGTTTTTAACGCTTTCAACGTACTTTTTCTTAACGTTCACTGCGCCAAGGCGGTCGACATTGCTGCTCTGCAACAATTAGGGTTTGGGGTGTTTGGATTCCGGAGCGTCATTTCGATGGCAGGGAGAAATCTCATGAGGAATGATGCTATATAATACTATCGCATTATAAAGCGGTAAATACAACGACAAAGAGCGAGATGAAGAGACGTGGACGTGGTGAACGCACAATAACAAATACTTACTCACTGATCACTACCACTAACCACTAAAAAATTACTATCTTTGCACCTAATTAAATATGTTGTACGAGTTTATGAATTTTTTGGCATTTGATTTTGGTGCCACATCCGGCAGGGCAGTACTTGGAGTATATAACAGTGGGTTGTTGGAGACCACGGAATTGGCGCGTTTCGAGAATTCTATTGTGGAAAAACGCGGAAAGTTCTATTGGAACTTTTTCCATATTGTGGATTTCGTTAAAGAGTGCCTGAAAATTTGCGTTTCCCGAAATATTATTATTGAATCTATAGGAATAGATACGTGGGGAGTGGATTTTGTATGCTTCGATGAAGAAGGGAATATACTCGATAACCCGCGTGCATATAGAGACCCGTATTCTAATGGACAGGCCGACAGGTTTTTCGAAAAAACGGATAAAAGAGATGTATATGATATCACAGGCATTCAAACGATGGACATTAATACCATTTTCCAAATGTGCGCTATGGCTGAAGAAGAAAATTCCATCGCTCCGAAAACTAAATATGTGCTCTTTATGCCCGATGCGATTATGTATATGCTTACAGGTAAAATGGTTTGCGAGTATACTATTGCTTCTACTTCGCAGATGCTAAATGTGAGGACAAAAAAAATTGAGCTGTCACTGTTGAAAAAGACAGGATTTCATCTAAATGTGTTCGACTATGCGCCGGACTGTACTTTTTCGGGTGTGAATGTCGGTACGGTAAAAAAAGAGATATGCGATGAGATAGGCCTCGATACAACGGTAAAAGTTGTAGCTGTCGCCGGCCACGACACGGCCTCGGCAGTATCGTTTTTGCCTGCCTCAGATGAAAAGACGGCCTTTATGAGTTCCGGGACATGGTCGCTGCTGGGTGTTGAAATGGAACAGCCGGTACTTACTGATAACGCTTTTTCAGGCGACTTTACAAATGAGGGCGGAATTGACGGGACAATAACCTTCTTGAAGAATATTACGGGGATGTGGATACTTGAGCAGTGTAGAAAAGAATGGAAATCTTCAGGAAAGGATTATTCCTATCCTGAAATAATTGCTCTCGCAGAAACATCTCATTCGGATTTTCTGTTTAATCCCGACGACAATACTTTCGCTAATCCGCGGAGTATGATAACAGCTCTCCGAGAATTTGCGACGAGAACGGGGCAGTTGTTCCCTGAAAATGACGGATGTCTGATGCGCGCCATATTTAATAGCATGGCGCATAGATATGCCGAGGTTATAAAACAACTTGAGGATGTTTGCTCTTTCCATATTGATTCATTGTTCGTTGTAGGCGGCGGCGGCAAAAACGCTCTTCTGAATCAACTGACTTCCGATGCTGCAAATAAAAAGGTCGTTGCCGGTGTTTCAGAGGCCTCGTCCCTTGGTAACCTGCTGATACAAATGCGTACGGCGGGAATAATCCGTGACAGAAAAGAGATGTGGGCTTTCGTGGACAAAAATATGGAGATTAAAGAATTCTTTCCTTCAGACACATAATAAAACAGACTTGTTCCGTTATTAATAATAAGTAAAAAATGAATATGAATAATAATTTGGATGTTAAATTAAATAAGATTGCGGAAGTTGCCGGTTATCTCTGGAATAAAAATTGGGCAGAGCGCAATGGCGGTAATATGTCGATAAATGTCACCAACGACATTAAGGATTTCAAATCTTTCAATGAATATACCGTGCCATCTCATAAACTATCCGGCGTAATACCTGCTTTGGCGGATAACGTATTTTATGTTACCGGAACGGGGCAGCGTATGAGAGATGTGGCTAAGTCGCCACTTGATTTCGGCGCATTGATTCTTCTTTCGGAGACAGCAGAGGAATATAAGATTATTTCGGAGAGGCAGGTTCAGCCTACCTCGGAACTCGCTTCACATCTCGCTATCCATGGTGCGCTGAAAAAACGTGGTATGAAAAACGGATCCGTTGTCCATACGCATCCTAATGAATTGATTGCGCTCTCTCATATCAGGAGATTTCTCGACTCGGATGTCCTCACAAAAACTCTTTGGTCGATGATACCTGAGGCGAGAATAGTTGTTCCCAAGGGTGTGGGCGTCGTGCCTTATGTGCTTACAGGTACTGTGGAACTTGCGGTGGCGACTATGAAAGCTCTCGAAAAACATGATGTCGTGTTGTGGGAAAAACATGGCATACTTGCTGTTAACGATGATATCATCGAATGTTTTGATGCGATAGACACTATGACCAAATGCGCCCAGATTTATTTGACGGCAAAACTCGTGGGCGAAGAGCCCGAGGGTCTCAATGAAGACCAGATGTCTGAAATCGCGGAGAAATTCAGCCTGCCGCGTTAAAAATAGGTATGATTTTTGATAACTAAATTTATTTTGTACTAAAAAATATTGAATTAATATGAAAAGGATTTTTATTATGCTATTTGTTTGTCTTTCAGTCAGTGGCATTGCCCAAAAGCGTGTGATGGTTCCCGAAGACCTTTGGAAGTTTGGGCGAATCAGTGAAGTTCAGCTTTCTCCTAAGCAGACCGAAGTGCTGTATGGTGTTACAACATATTCGCTTATCACCAATAAATCGAATAGGGATCTGTTTATCATAGATTTAAAAAATGGTGGAGCTCCGGTTCAGCTTACCAACACGGAAAGTTCTGAATATAATGCTGTCTTCCATCCGAAGAACTCCCGTATTTATTATCTGGGTTATATTAATGGTGAGATGCAGATTTTTTCCATGAAAACGAATGGCAAAGATGTACGTCAGCAAACGTCTGTAGCTGGCGGTATAAACGGCTTTAAGATATCTCCCGATGGCATTCATATAGTCTATACTAAAGATGTGAAGCTTGACAAGACTCCTGCTGAGGTTTATCCTGATTTGCCAAAGACAGATGTCAGGATCTTTGATGATTTGATGTATCGTCATTGGGATGCATGGCACGACTATGCATACAGTCACCCCTTTGTGACAACAATAGATAAGTCGGGAAATATTTCTGCCGGAATAGATATCCTTGAAGGTAAACAATATGATACTCCAATGAATCCCTGGGGTGGAATGGAGCAACTCTCATGGTCGCCCGACGGCACAAAATTGGCCTATACATGTAAAAAATATACCGGTGTTGAATATTCTCTGAATACAAATTCGGATATTTATATCTATAATATTACTACAGGTGAAACAAAAGATATAACTGCATTTAATGAGGGGTACGATCACGATCCCGTGTTTTCTCCCAACGGAGAATATCTCGTATGGAAAAGTATGAAGACCCCTGGTTTTGAAGCCGACAAGGAGCGCATAATGCTGTATTCCTTTTCTACGGAGACGGCGACCTGTCTTACCGATGCTTTAGATCAGAGCTGCAAGGATTATAAGTGGAGCGCCAAGGGCGACAAACTGTATTTTATCAGCGGGTATCAGGCCAAATATCATATTTATTGCATGACCGAGTTCTTCAATGCGCCGGCTATAGTTTCCAAGATAGAACAGATTACCAAAGGCACATGCGATTTTGTGGAATATGCTGTGGGCGATAAGTTTTTAATCGGAGCCAAACAGTCGATGTCTCAGCCTACAGAAGTGTATAAGATAGATTTGTCCACGGGAGAGGAGACGATGATTTCGCATGCCAACGACAAACTTATGGCAGAGTTGGAATTCGGAAAAGTTGAAGAAAAATGGATTAATACAGTAGATGGCAAGCCGATGCTCGTATGGGTAATTTATCCGCCATTTTTCGATAAGACTAAAGAATATCCTGCCATTCTTTATTGTGAGGGCGGTCCTCAATCGGCTGTAAGTCAATTTTGGTCGTATCGCTGGAATTTTCAGATGATGGCTGCCAACGGTTATATCGTGATGGCTCCTAACCGGAGGGGCCTGCCTACATTCGGACAGGAATGGAACGATCAGATTTCCGGCGATTACGGCGGTTTGAACCAGTTGGATTATTTGCAGACCGTAGACGTCCTGAAAAAAGAGCCTTATATTGATGAAAATAGAATAGGTGCTGTGGGCGCGAGCTATGGCGGATATTCCGTGTATTGGCTTGCCGGTCACCACGATCACAGATTTAAAGCCTTTATTGCCCACTGTGGAATTTATGACTTCTACAGCATGTACGGTTCGACTGAGGAGAACTTCTTTACTAATCACGATTATGAAGGACCATACTGGCAGGATCCTGAGCCTAAGAGTTATGAATTTTCGCCCCATAAATATGTTCAGAATTGGGATACGCCTATTCTTATCATAACGGGACAAAACGATTTTAGAATTCCTTATACTCAGAGTCTTGAGGCGTTTAATTGCGCGAAGATGCGCGGTATTCCGGCCCGTCTGGTGTTCTTTGATGATGAAACGCATTTTGTGGTTAAGCCCCAGAATGCAGTTTTATGGCAACGTGAATTTAAAAATTGGCTTGACAAGTATTTGAAATAATAAATGAAATTACGTGTGTCTTTCATATTAGTATTATTATGCGTCGCATGCTCCCTCAATGGAGTGTGCGGCGACGTATATACTATGTTGAGAGACACGGTGCCAGCCGAAAAGAAAAAGGATACTACCTATTGGTCGCATCTGATTAAAACTAATCTTACTTTTAGTCAGACTGCCTATTCTTATTGGGCAGCCGGGGGCAACAGTTCTCTTTCCGGGGTGGCATCTATAGACGCATCGCTCAACTATCAGCGAGACATCATCTCGTTAAAAAATTCGCTTAACCTTGGCTACGGATATATGCTGATTGCAGATGTGGCGGCGCCTTCACGAAAAACTGACGATAAGTTGAATTTTTATTCACAGCTGAACTATAAATGGTACGACTGGATTGCATATTCTCTGCTGCTCGATTTTAAGACGCAGTTTACAAACGGTTATAAGTATCCGAATGACTCAGTAGTGGTCTCTCATTTTTTTGCTCCGGCATATCTGACCCTCTCTTTCGGTGTAGATATTACGCCTATTAAGCCGCTTTCACTTTTTGTTTCTCCTATTTCGGGGAAGTTTACCTTTGTTAATGATGAGTTGTTAGCTAATGCGGGAGCCTTCGGGGTTACCGCAGCAGTGTTCGATGCCGACGGAAATGTTATCACTCCGGGGCTTCGTTTTAGATCAGAGGTGGGCTTCAATTTTGTTGCTAAATACAGCCAGGTCATCGCAAAAAAAATTACCGCCACATCAAAATTTGAGCTTCATAATAACTATCTTGACGAGAATGAGGCAAATAGATGGAATTTCGATATTGATTGGGAGACGAAACTGATTTTTGCCATAACAAAACATTTTACGACGAACTTTTATCTGCGTATGATTTATGATGACGACATAAAATTTCCCATATATGATGAGGTGGACGGCGTACAGGTGGTAATAAAGGAAGTCCCGAAATTACAGCTAAACGAGAATTTCGGTCTCGGCTTTATGTTCACTTTTTAGTATTATTACAATGAGTATCTTTTTATATATCGTCGGAACTATTCTCATCCTTGTAGGTTTAGTCGGGTGTATCATACCCTTGTTGCCGGGACCTCCGATATCGTATTGTGGGCTGCTTTTATTACAGCTTAGCGTTAAACATCCGTTTTCCGCTACATATATGTGGTTGTTGCTCGCTATTGTAGTTCTGGTCACCCTTATCGACAATATCGTTCCGGTATGGGGGACGAAAAAACTCGGCGGCTCGAAATGGGGAATATGGGGTTCTACAATCGGGTTGATAATAGGACTTTTCTTTTCGCCGATAGGTCCGTGGGGGATAATCGTTATGCCGTTTATAGGTGCTATAGTAGGGGAGTTGCTGAATAAAAAGGATTCGGCTGTGGCGTTTAAGTCGGGTTTAGGGTCACTTGTAGGCTTTGTGTTTGGGACGGGACTTAAGCTCGCCACGTCAGGGTGGATCACTTACGAGTTTTTCAAAAATTTGTTTTAGTCTTTAGGGACGGCATTTTCGGGGTAGGCGACTTTTACCAGGCACAGTCCGTGGGACGGAACGGAAGCACCTGCAGACGAACGCTCTTTTCCCTCTATGATTTTTCGGAAATCGTCAATATCTATTTTGTGTGTGCCGATGTCTAACATCGTGCCGCAGATAGCTCTAACCATATTGCGCAGAAATCTGTCGGCGGAGATGGTAAAAGTGATTATATGGTCATGTTTTTCCCATTGAGCATAAGATATTTTGCAGTTGTTTGTGGCAACTTGTGTGTCTGTTTTGGAAAAACAGGAGAAGTCGGTATAATCGGACAGTATATTGCAGGCGCGGTTCATTAAATCAATGTCCAATTTTGTCGAAAATCTGTAGGAGAGATTATCAATAAATGGGTCTTTTTCAGAGATGATGGTGTATCTGTAAGTCCTTTTTATCGCGGAAAAACGAGCGTGCAATTCCTGATCCTCGGGAGCGAACATATTGCATATCTTGATGTCGTTAGGAAGGATGCCGTTTAGTTTGTAAATAAAGTCGGTATTTGTTAGTCCATTGAGACTGTTGGTGTCGAAATGGAGGTAAAAATCCGAGGCGTGTACTCCGGTATCTGTACGTCCGCATCCGACAACAGGGACGGACTTTCTAAGCAGGCAAGCGATAGCGTTTTCAAGCTTTTCCTGAACGGATATAGCGTTGGGTTGAATTTGCCAGCCGTGGTAATTAGCACCGTTGAATTTGATGTTTAGGAAGTACCGCATAGGCTGTTATCTTAGTCTTTACAGGTAGCGATGGCGTGGTTGACATTCTGAATGATGTCGCCGATTCTCTCGCATGTGGAATTCAATTCGCCGTAGATATTGCTTGTAGTGAAGTCTATAAAATTGTCCTGTAGCATTTCAGCATTCTTGTTTTGGAGTTCGTCTCTTATGGCGTTAATTTCGTTCTCAAGGCTGTTGCCGATGGTAAGATCAATAAGGTGATAGTCGTTGTTGAGGTTTCCAATCATATTCTGATATGATTTTTCTACTGCCGATATCATGGTAAGAAGACCGTTAGTAAGGTCAGGCGGAAAGACAACTTTTTTCTCGTTTTTAAAGGCTACGGTTTTAGCGAATTGGAAGCATCTGTCGGCTATACGTTCGATTTCATCTATGATTTTCAGCATTGCGAGGATACGACTTGATGCGGCCTTACTTATTTCGCCGTGTTGAGGAATATTGATGAGATATTTCGTTATTTCGAGTAGCATCCTGTCCGAAATCTCTTCGTATTTGTCGATACGGTTGTAGTAGGTGCTAAATTCCTTATCGTTAGTAATAATTGACATTTTACCCAAGTCAAGTATCATTTTGTTTGTCTGTTGTGCCATAAAGACTATCTCCTTCTTAGCCTGAATGGTTGCGAGTTCGCTTGTTCCCACCCAGCCCTGGGAGATAAACTTCAGGCGGAAGTCTTCGTCGGATTCTTTGTCAGGGATCAAAAAGATCACGAGTTTAGCCAGTGAGTCGGTGAACCAAATAAGAATCATTGTGTTGATGATGTTGAAAGCTGTATGGTAAATAGATAAGGCTATAGGGATTGTTTCTCTGACACTTTCGTCGGATAAATCGCCGTAAAGAGGGGAGGTGCCACTTGATTTAATCATAAATTCGTCAATAAGTTTCAGCGACGGATTAAACACAATTAGGGCTAGGATAACTCCAATGACGTTGAATACAAGGTGTGCCATTGCGGCTCGTTTAGCCGATTTATTTCCGATCATCGCGGCGATATTGGCTGTTATGGTAGTCCCTATATTTTGTCCCAATACCATGGCAGCAGCGCAGGAGAATGGTAGAATGCCGTTAAAACAGAGGACGAGGGTAAGGGCCATAGAGGCGCTTGACGACTGTATTATCATTGTGATGATAGCTCCGAATAATACAAATATTAATATTGAGCCGAAACCGAAGCCGGTGAAGTTGTTAAGAAACTGGAACCCTTCGGGGTGAGTGTGCATATCAGGAATGGAGTCTGTTAAGAACTGTAGTCCAATGAACAGGATACCGAAACCTATCATCATTTCGCCGATGGCCTTGCGCTTTTCATTTTTTGAGAACATCAGCGCTAAAGAGACACCTATTATCGGCAGGGAAATAGCAGAAATAGATATTTTAAACCCTAAAATGGAAATGAGCCAAGCCGTAACCGTGGTACCTATGTTGGCACCCATGATTACACTTATGGCGCCGGTTAAAGATAAAAGCCCTGCATTTACGAAGCTGATAACCATAACAGTGGAGGCGGAAGACGACTGAATGACGGCTGTGATGAGAAAGCCGGTGAGGACTCCCTTGAATCGATTTGACGTCATCTTATATAAGATGGAACGCATTTTGTTTCCCGCGACTTTCTGTAAGGAGTCGCTTAACATCTTAATGCCGTAGAGGAATAATCCGAGGGAACCTAATAAAGTTAGAATAAAAACGATGACGTCAATTATCTTCATGGTCGAAAAAATATGTGCAAAAATAATAAAAAAATGGGATTTTCTTTTATAAATAATTAACTTTGCAAAGTAGTTATCCCGTTTTACAAACAGTATTTTATAATATGTTGAAATATCGTAAGTTAGATGAAAATGAAATTACTTTGCTGCAAGCCAACAACTGCCGATGTGACGATTGGAATAATGTCAGTGTAGCAGATAATTTCTCTCCCGAATATGTGAAAAACAACAATTTTTCGGGTGAAGTATACCTCGGCGCTTTTACAGAAAAACATATTCTTCCCGGAAACGTTGTGATTCATTCCGGCATTTCGGATGCGACAATTCATAATTGTACCATTAAAGACAATGTATATATCAATCATGTGCATGGATATCTTGCCAATTATATAATTGAGGAGAACTGTCTGATATATAATGTTGATGTCATGGCGGTAGACGGCGATTCATCTTTTGGCAACGGTGTTACCGTCACTGTGATGTGTGAGACCGGTGGCCGCGAGGTGAAGATTTATGACGAACTCTCTGCGCATACGGCTTATATTATGGCAATGTATCGCGACAGGAAAGATATGATAGGCAGATTAAACGCCATGGTAGATGAATATTCGCTCGGCAGGAGGTCTTCTATTGGTCGCGTAGGACAACGTTGCGTCATTTCAGGGTGCAAGGAGATAAAAAATGTCAACTTCGGAGACGGGTCCCGAATAGAAAATGCGTTTAGACTTAAAAACGGCACTGTCAACAGTGCGGAGACGTCCCCTTCATATATAGGGATAGGAGTTATTGCCGAGAACTTTATTGTCTCTTCGGACACAAAGATCACCGATGGAGTATTGCTGTTTAATTGTTTCGTGGGACAGGGCTGTGAGCTCGGACGGCAGTATTCGGCTGAGAATTCGCTGTTTTTTGCAAACTGCGCCGGATTTCATGGCGAGGCTTGTTCGATCTTTGCGGGACCATATACGGTAACCCATCATAAAAGTACTCTGCTCATCGCCGGTCAGTTTTCTTTTATGAATGCGGGCAGCGGCTCAAACCAGAGTAATCACATGTATAAACTCGGTCCCATCCATCAAGGTATCCTCGAAAGAGGCTCTAAAACAGCCTCTGATTCATATATCCTCTGGCCTGCTAAAATTGGACCCTTTACTGTAGTCATGGGACGTCATACGGCTAATATCGACTCTTCAGACCTGCCTTTTTCATACCTTATAGAAAATAATGACGAGAGTATTATCGTCCCTGCTATTAACCTTAAAAGTGTAGGTACTATCCGCGATGCCCAGAAATGGCCGCACCGCGATAGAAGAAAATCAGACGATGTCCTCGACTGTATTAATTTTAACTTGCTGAGCCCTTTTACTATTAATAGAATGTTTAATGGGATAGAGGTTCTACAACTACTTCAGGAATCTTCAGGCTATACCTCTCAATGGTACACATATCGAAGCATGAAGATGAAAAATTCCAGCCTCTGTCGCGCTATCGATTTATATAAACTCGGCATTATGAAATTTTTGGGCAATTCACTTATCTCACGAATCGAAAATATCCCGATTACAACAGATGAAGATTTAGTGAAGGCACTTATGCCTGACTCCGAAACAGGTATAGGAGAATGGCTCGACATAGCAGGACTTATCGCACCGAAAACAGAGATAAAAAAAGTCCTTGATGAGGTCGATAACGGTTCGTTGAAATTGAATGATATCAACAGACGATTTAAAGAGATTAATTCCAACTACTATTCTTATGAGTGGACATGGGCTTTGAAACAGATTGAAGATATGCTCGGGAAACCCTTTGCACGCTTTACTAAACAAGATGTTGTTACAATAGTAGAACGCTGGAAAACAGCTGTGATTACTCTTGACAATATGTTATATGAGGACGCAAAAAAAGAGTTTAATCTTATTTCTAAAACGGGCTTCGGCGCTGACGGTAATGCATATGATTGTAACCTCG
>JAQVPY010000196.1 GCA_028701815.1 Bacteroidales bacterium
ATTACCTTTGCAAAAAATCCCGATGAACAAAAAGATACTCAATCTTGCGATTCCGAACATCATCACAAACATCACCGTTCCGTTGCTCGGGATGGTCGATTTGGCGATAGCGGGGCATATTGGAGACGAAAAGTATATCGGGGCGGTCTCTCTCGGAGCCACGATATTCAATCTGATATATTGGAATTTCGGATTTTTACGCATGGGGACGAGTGGTTTCACGGCGCAGGCATACGGGGCGCAGAACAAGACGGAGGCATACAGAATACTTGTCAGATCATGTTTCATTGCCTTAATTGTCGCAATTATTCTTATTGCATTACAGGGTCCCATTGCTGCAGTCGCGCGACTGCTCCTCAAAGGCGGGGAAGATATAAGATCATTAGCCATTTCTTATTTTTTCATCAGGATATGGGCGGCGCCGGCGACGCTCGGCTTATACGCAATAAAGGGATGGTTTATAGGCATGCAGAACTCAAAATTTCCTATGATTATTGCTATTGCGCTAAATATAGTAAACATATTATTCAGCCTTTTGTTAGCCGTAAATATGAAGATGGGAATCGAAGGTATAGCGTGGGGTACTGTTATAGCGCAATACAGCGGGCTGCTGCTTGCAGTAATCATATGGCTGATTTATTACAGAAAAGATGCTGCAGGTACTATTAAGTCTTTCGGCAAATATAACGTCAGATACGCATGGAATTTCATAAAAGAATGCATAAAGTGGAAAGAGATGCGCAGATTCTTTAAAGTCAACAGCGACATTTTTTTCCGTACCAATTGCCTCGTTCTCGTATTCACATTTATCCCTGTCATTTCCTCTCGCATGGGAGACATGACTCTGGCTATTAATACGTTACTCATGCAACTCTTCACGTTATTTTCATATATCATGGACGGCTTTGCTTATGCCGGAGAAGCGCTTGTAGGTAAATATATCGGGGCAAAAGACAAAAGGAATCTGCGTCTGTCGATCTCATATCTATTAAGATGGGGCGGAGTTATAACTTTATTATTTACTGTTGCTTACCTATTTTGGGGTAACGACATTCTGTCGCTGCTCACCGACAAAAGAGAAATAATTGCAGCCACCATGCGATATTCGCTATGGAGCATATTGATACCGATCACCGGTTTCGCCGCATTTCTTTTCGATGGCATCTATATAGGTGCGACAGCGTCCAAGACGATGCGCAACACCATGTTTATAGCGACCGGAATATTTTTTCTCGCCTACTTCTGTTTAGTGCCATTTTGGGGCAACAACGGTCTTTGGATCGCATTTCTGCTCTTTTTAAGTACAAGAGGAGGGCTGTTGTGGGCTTTGGAGAAGAAGGTCATTCATATCTGACAGCCCAATAGGTCAGAAGTGATTTCCATATATTCTTTAGTGTAATCGCCATTTTCCCGAATAAAAAAATCAGACTCCTTATATTTTTCCGCCGAATGCCTGAAAGTCATAACAAGTCTTTTAGGCATAATATCTTCGCTTCTTGCATACACCTTGATAATGGTATTACAGAACAGCCCCTCCACTTTTGCAAAAGACATAAATTTTTCCGCTGCCGGTAACGGCAAAATACAAACGAAGCATCCTTTGTCGGCGAGCAATTGTTTCACCCCCATCGCCAAGACGATAAAGGGCATGGTGTCGTTATGTCGCGCTAAAACTCTTGAAGGCATATCCGGCTTCAGAGAACTTTCAAAAAAGGGAGGATTTGATATTATAAGATCGTATTTATCTGTATTGTCAGCTATAAAACGTTGGAAGGAGAGATTATAACAATCGAGACGGTCCGCCCAGGGAGAAAGCAGGAAATTCAATGTGGCTTCGTCTGTTGAGTCTTTGTCGACATCGATAGCAATAATCTTAGCACCGGAAAACTTCTGGGCGCAGATGAGGGCGAGCACTCCGCATCCGGTTCCTATGTCTAAAATAGATGTGCAATTTTTGACAACTTGTGTCAAAAGCCCCCCAAGAACAACCGAGTCCGTACCCACTTTCATTGTACTGCGAGTATGAGAAACAGTAAAATACTTAAAATAAAAGATGTCTTTATTGTGATTCTTATCTTGCACCATTCAAATTGATTTCATAACCACTGTCCACTTACCACTGTCCACTGTCCACTGTCCACTAACCATACACCGCCATCAATGCGTCAGCGATAACCTTTCTATCGAAGCGGTCTATATACTTTTTCCCTTCCGCAGAAAGAGATGCGCGCAAAGAAGAATCTGAGGTAATGGTTACGATAGCGTCTGCCACCGCATCGATATCGTTGACATCCACATAATAGCCACCGGGTCCGGCAGCTTCAGTAAAGCAGCCCTCCTTATTGGTAATTACGGGAGTACCGCATGAGAGCGATTCTATAATAGGTATGCCGAAGCCTTCATACATTGATGGGTATACTGAGGCGACAGCCAAATGGTACATCATTTTCAGGTCGCAAGTGGGAACATTATGTAGAAACATAACATTAGACATCTTATGAGTTTTCACATACTGCACAAGGAGATTCAGGTAGTCGGTTTTTTTGCCGACGATTACAAATGGGATATCGAGATTATGCAAACACAGGGCACGGATAACAGAAAAGACATTTTTCCGTTCTTCTATATTCCCCACTGAAAGGATAAAATCATCGGCAAGTCCGTACTTTATCTTCACCTCATCGAGTTGTTCCTTTTTTACCGGCGTAGAATATATCGGGTTACATGGTTGATACACAACCGAAATTTTCCCATCCGGAACTTTAAAAAACTCCATGATATCTCTTTTTGTCTGTTCGCTGACAGCTATTATTCTATCAGAATGATATATGGCAAAATCCGTCTTAGCCCTATACATTTCTCTATCTAAGAGGCTATACAGTTCCGGGTGTCGCATAAATACCACATCGTGGACTGTTACGATTTTTTTGACATTGGCACTATTTATAGTAAAAGGCAATTCACTACTCAATCCGTGAAAGACATCCACATTAAATTTATCGATGACATTGCCCAAGACAAAAGATCGCCATAATGGCTTATACAACGAGCCTTTATATTTAGGCGCGACAAAAGATATATTCGGTTTCATCAGTACCTCAGCATATTTTGTTTTTTTCTGAGGGGTAAAAAGCACATATCTGTCAATAGGGAAGAAATCGCTGAGGGCATTAATAATATTTCTACTATATACTCCTAATCCGCTATTGTTGCAGAATGCTCTTTTTGCATCAAATCCGACAATCATATCACGACAATTTATTTATTATTTAGTGGAAAGTGGGTGATTCGATGAGGAGTCTAAGTTGAGCAGAGTAATAGATATCATTAAGGAATCGATCTTGGGATTAAACTCAAGAGTAGTCCTCT
>JAQVPY010000046.1 GCA_028701815.1 Bacteroidales bacterium
CGGCGTAACCGTTGAAAATGCGAGTTGCAACTTTGAGGCTATTATTGACAGAAGCCGTAAAGTGGCAGAAAACATGAACAAAGGAATACAATTCCTCTTTAAGAAAAACGGGATCGATGTTGTACAGGGCACCGGGAAACTCTTTACCAAGAATTCGATAAAAGTCACCGACAACGAAGGAAATACCACCTTAATAGAAGCGGAAAAAATAATTCTTGCTACCGGCACACATTCAAAAGACTTGCCGACAGTGAAAAAAGACGGCAAAAAGATCATAGGATATAAAGAAGCCATGACATTGTCTAAACAGCCGGAGAGCATGGTTGTAATAGGTTCGGGCGCAATAGGAATGGAATTTGCCTATTTCTATCGCACCATCGGGACTAATGTCACCATAGTTGAATTTATGCCGGACATCCTTCCGTTGGAGGACAAGGAAATCACTAAGCTGCTGTCACGCGAACTGAAAAAGATGAAAATGAACGTTATGACATCTTCGTCCGTTACCGCTGTTGATACCTGCGGCGACAAATGTGTGGTGTCAATAACAACTCCGAAAGGCAAAATTGCAGTAGAATGCGACATTGTACTTATGGCCGCAGGTGTTGCCACCAATCTCGACAACCTCGGAATTGAAGAACTCGGAATCAACGTTGAAAGGGGTAAAATCCTCGTCGATAAATTTTACAAAACCAATATTGACAGCATATATGCCATAGGAGATATTGTTCCTGGTCAGGCATTAGCTCATGTGGCCTCGGCAGAAGGCATCTGTGCCGTAGAAGCAATGGCCGGGTTAAATCCTACTCCCGTTGATTACGACAATATCCCGGCTTGTACTTTCTGCTGTCCTGAGATAGCTTCCGTCGGTCTCTCCGAAGAAAAAGCCGTTAATGCAGGATTTAACGTTAAAATAGGCAAATTTCCCTTCACGGCCTCGGGAAAAGCAACGGCTTCAGGTAATAGGGAAGGTATGGTAAAACTCGTAATTAATGCCGACAACGATGAAATCCTCGGAGCTCACCTTATGGGAGAAAATGTCACAGAGATGATTGCAGAGATAGCCGTGGCGAAAAAGATGAAGGCCACCTCTCATGATATCATGAGAACCATACACCCCCATCCTACTATGTCGGAAGCAGTCATGGAAGCCGCCGAGGCAGCAAACAACGAATGTATACACATTTAATCGACTATGGAAATAATTAAAGAGTTTACGCGGGGGCTGTTTCTTATTAAACCGAAAATATTCGCGGATAATCGCGGGTATTTTGCGGAAACTTATAATAAAGAGGCATTTAGAGCGTTGGGGCTTGAAGCCGACTTTGTGCAAGATAATGAGTCTATGTCACAAAAAGGCACTATAAGAGGTCTCCATTTCCAAAAGCCGCCATACTCCCAGCTGAAACTTATCAGGGTAGTTTCAGGCGCCGTCTTTGATGTCGCCGTCGACATACGAAAGGATTCTGCAACATACGGCAAATGGTATGGAGTAGAACTTACCTGCGAAAATAAACAGATGTTCTGGATCCCCTCCGGATTCGCTCATGGGTTTCAGGCTCTCGAAGATAATACTGTATTTCAATATAAATGTTCGAATTTTTATCACGTTGAAAGCGAAAACTCTATTTTATGGAATGACCCGGATATCAATATCAGATGGGTTGATAATATAAAGCCTGTCATCTCTGAAAAAGACAGTAAAGCTCAACCGTTTGCGACATTTCACTCATTGTTTTAATACTTGAATTAAAATCTGTTTATGTCTCAAAATGAATTGATTGTATCAGGGGCAAGAGCCAACAACCTGAAAAATATCGACATTGTTATTCCTCAGAAAAAGCTTGTCGTCATCACAGGCATCAGCGGCAGCGGAAAGTCATCTTTAGCCTTCGACACGATATATGCCGAAGGACAAAGGAGATATCTCGAGACGATGTCGCGCTATGCGAGACAGTTCATAGGCAACCTTGAGCGTCCTGACGTGGATTCTATAACCGGTCTGAGCCCTGTAATATCCATCGATCAGAAAACGACCAACAACACGCCCCGCTCTACCGTCGGCACGACAACAGAGATATATGATCTTTTGAGGTTGTTGTTTGCGCGACTTTCCGACGCATATTCTCCCATCACCGGTAAGAAGATGGTAAAATATACCGACGCCAAAATTTTCGAGATGATCATGACAGGGTATACAGGTATGAGTGTCCTCGTACTCGCGCCTCTGGTAAGGGGCAGAAAGGGGCACTACAGAGAGCTCTTCGAGAATATGAGAAAACAGGGGTTTTTAAAAATGTTTGTCGACGGCAAAATATGTGACATTAAAATCGGGATGCAAGTCGACAGGTATAAAATCCACGACATCTTTTTGGTAGTTGACAAGGTCAACATTTCAGACAAGTCGGCATTGAGACTAAAAGAAGACATCATTACGGCTTTTCGATTCGGCAAAGGTCTACTCGCATTATATGATGAAACGACCGGGGATATGAAGACTTACAGTAAGAACCTCGTATGTCCCGACAGCGGAATATCATATAACGATCCGGAGCCGAACCTGTTTTCTTTCAATTCCCCCTACGGAGCATGTCCCCATTGTAAGGGTTTAGGCACAATAAGTGAAGTCGACACGGAAAAGATCTTCCCCGACAAAAACCTGACAATAAAGCATGGAGGGATCGCCACACTGGGTGAATACAAGAATAACTGGATATTCAGCCAGATAGACTCTATCGGTAAAAAATTCGGTTTTACATTAAACAGTGCCATCAAGGATTTGTCTCCCGAAGCCATCAACGTCATCCTTTTCGGCGCCAAGGAGAAGTTTACAGTTAAGAACTCTTATCTGGGAGTCAACCTCGACTACGATATAAATTTCGACGGGATAGTCAACTATCTCGAATATCAGGCTACAGAAATGCCCGATTACCTCAACATGAAAAAGTGGCTTGGCTCTTTCATGAATATTGTAGAATGTCCTGTTTGCCACGGTGCGCGATTAAAAGAAGAGTCGTTGAATTTTAAGATCGGGGATAAAAATATTGCAGAAGTGGCCCACATGGAACTAAGCATGCTTAAAAACTGGTTAGATGACGTGTACACGAACCGATTCGACGACAAGCAAAGATTCATAGGAAAAGAGATCTTTAGAGAAATCTCAAGCAGACTCGATTTTATCATTGAAGTAGGGCTGGATTATCTTTCCCTCGACAGATCGTCGCCATCGCTATCTGGCGGAGAGTCACAAAGGATTCGCCTCGCCACACAGATAGGCTCCAAGCTCATAGGTGTGTTGTATATTCTCGATGAACCGACGATAGGTCTTCACCCGAAAGACAGCATGAAAGTTATCAACTCTCTTAAAGAGTTACGCGATTTGGGCAACTCCATTATCGTTGTTGAACACGACGAATCCATGATGAAGGCCGCAGACCAGATTATCGATATCGGTCCGGGGGCCGGTCGCCTTGGAGGAAATGTTGTAGCTCAAGGAACAGTTGAACAAATCAAGGCTTCTGATACTATAACAGGCAATTATCTATCGGGCAGAAAACGTATTGAGCCTCCAGTAAAACTTAGAGAAGGCAATGGGAAATTCTTAAGTCTGATAGGTGCGACAGGCAACAATCTGAAGAATATATCCGTCAACATTCCATTAAATAAGGTCATTTGTGTAACAGGCGTGTCGGGCAGCGGGAAGTCGTCACTGATAAATCAGACTCTCTACCCCGCCCTTGTAAATAAGATGTACCACGGGAAACGCATCTGTCTCCCATATAAGGAAATTATCGGGATAGAGAACATCGATAAAGTTATCGAAATCGATCAGTCGCCGATAGGACGAACATCACGCTCTAATCCTGCCACATATACAAATGTCTTTTCAGATATACGATCCTTATTTGCCAACATGCTGCAATCGAAAATACGAGGATATAAAGCAGGGCGATTTTCTTTCAACATCAAGGGGGGAAGATGCGAAGAGTGTATGGGTACCGGCGAACGTGTCATAGAAATGAATTTTCTTCCAAGCGTACATATACGCTGTCCCAAATGTCAGGGCAAACGATATACAAGAGAGACTCTTGAGATACGATATAAGGGTAAATCTATTTACGACGTACTGAATATGACTATTAATCAAGCTGTTGAATTCTTTGCCAACGTTCCTCAGATTGTTAGAAAGATTCATTTCATGCAGGAAGTCGGCTTAGGATATTTGAAACTCGGACAGTCGTCAACGACACTCTCCGGCGGTGAAGCACAAAGGATAAAACTCGTTTCGGAGCTCAGCAGACGCGACACCGGTAATACATTATATATATTAGATGAGCCGACTACAGGTCTCCACTATGAGGATATCAAAGTTCTCCTCGCAGTAATAAACAAGCTTACAGATAAAGGAAATACGGTAATAATAATAGAGCATAATCTAGACGTAATACGTGCGGCAGATTATATCATAGACATGGGACCTGACGGAGGGCATAGTGGAGGGTGTATTATCGTAGAAGGCTCTCCGGAAGAAGTAAAGAAAAAAGGTGTCGGCTATACTGCTCAATATATTTAAACATCATGAGGCATGAAACATAAAATTGCGATAAATAAAATAGTGAAGCTTGATGATGATAAAGGTATGTTGCTTTATATCAACTGTAAAATAAATAAAAAGCCTGCAACGATGATCATTGACACCGGAGCCTCACGCTCCTGTTTGGATATCTGCACATATAAAACGCTTGTCGGCGCCAAGTCGAAGAGACATGTACAAAGCAATATTGAGACCATAGGGCTGGGTACAGCAGAGATGAAAAGCAGTTCTGTTATTTTAGACTCTGTCAGACTTAACAGACTCAAGATAGACAACTTTGAGATTGTGGTGACTGATTTATCCAATATCTGTGAGGCTTTAAAGGAGAAGGCGAATATGAAAATCGACGGTATTATTGGCAACGACCTCCTCGAAGGACACAAAGCTGTTATCAATTTTGAGAGAAGCACCCTCACACTGACTTCTTAACGGCAAAGGGAATAGCTGCTACAAAAAGCAAAACGCTGTTTGTTGTGTAAATCAGAAATGATTTCTACCTTTTCAAACATATCCGAAAATAAAGAGGCCACACCATCACCGAATCTTTCATTTATTTCCAGATAGAGACGCCCTGATGATTTCAGGTGATTCTTGCAGAAAGAGCCAATAGCCCTATAAAATTTCAATGGGTCGTCGTCGGGGACAAATAGTGCGGCAGCAGGCTCATAATCGAGGACATTATGTTTTATCAAGACCTTTTCCTCTTCCGTCACATAAGGGGGATTAGAAATTATCACATCAAAGAGGTTCTCAGGTGAAAAGGCCCGCGGATTTAAGATATCGTCTTGCAAAAATGTCACTTTAGCCGACAGATCGCGGGAATTTCGGGTTGCGATATCAAGCGCCTTTCGCGAAATGTCACACGCCGACACCTGCCAGTTGGGACGTTCGAGTGAGAGCGTAACAGGAATGCAACCGCTCCCTGTTCCGATGTCAAGTATCTTCAACGGCTGTTCCGAAAGTATCTCAATAGAGAGTATTTTGCTAACCATTTCTTCAGTCTCGTTACGAGGTATAAGTACCGATTCATCGACGAAGAAAGCCCTTCCATAAAAATACGACTTACCTGTAACATATTGAACAGGTTCGTTTTTCATTAATCTATTAAAGCGTTGATATAACAGCTCCGATAAAAGATCAGACATGAAATAATTAGGATCGGAAGCCAAAAAATAAAAGTCTATATCAAGTGTATCTTCATAAAGGACGCGTAGAATACTTTCGGCCTCTCTATCATCATAGAGGGTATTCAGCATTTGACATCTATTATAAAAAGTATTAAGTACATTATTCATAACAAGGGGCTAAAGTACAAAAAAAAATTGTACTTTTGAAAAAAAATTCATCTTATGATTCCATTACTAATATCAATCATAACGGCGAGTGCAATATTATTCATATTCAAGTTTGCCACAAGATATAAGACATCCAATCTACACTTAGTAACATTAAGTTATTTTTTTTCGGCCTGTTTAGGGATACTTTTTGCGGTATTCAGAGATGGGGCGTCGATAAACTTCACAACGTACAACTGGTTTATTCCGTCGATATTTTACGGCATATTTTTCATATTAGGATTTCTTCTTTTCGGCATATCGTCGCAGCGTTCAGGGATAGCGGCCACGTCTATAAGCTCGAGGATTTCGGTTATCATACCCGTATTATTCGGCTTTTTCATGTTTCACGACGAGTTGTCCATTTCGCGGCTATGCGGGATTGCATTTGCGATCTTTGCATTGGTTCTGATAACTTTACCTGACAAGCGGCTACGTGGAACAGCAATCACAAAAGAGAAGCAGCCGTTATGGATAATGCTCTTGCCCGTATTTATATTTTTTATCATTGGCATAAACGACACCCTAATAAAAATTGCGCAGTTTTATCTTATCCGCGGCAACGATTATGCAGAATTCATAGCCTCTTGTTATACCTTCTCGTTTATAGTAGGCGCAATTATAATGCTTATAAAGAAAGAGATAAAGGTATCCGGCGCATCCATATTATTCGGACTATTATTAGGAGTATTGAATTTTTTCAACTTCAGGGCATTAATAATAGGTATGCAGCAGATGCCTGTCACTCAGTTTATACCCATATATAATATTGGTGTCGTAATTATTTCATCATGCATAGGGATTATATTTTTTAAAGAGAAGTTGTCTAAATTCAACATAGCGGGGATAGTCACGGCAATAATAGCGATTATTTTATTAACAATATTATGATAAAAAAGAGTTTAATACTGATTACAATTATTACGGGGAACATAATAGGCCAGATGCAAGCACAGAATAAAATATTAGAGGTAATAGTCACCAGCGATGTCCACGGTGCGATAATGCCGATTGATGTCATTTCAGGAGGTGCTGTACCATCTTTGGCGCATATTTCAGCATATGTCAATATGGAGAGGGAGCGTCACGACCGCGAAGTTCTTTTGTTTGACAACGGCGATTATTTACAGGGGGATCCGTATGTATACTATTACGATTATATAGACAGAAAGGACACCCATATTGGTGCGAGGGCGTTCAATTATATGAGATACGATGCCGGCTGTGTAGGCAATCACGATTTTGAGGCGGGGCATGAGGTCTATGATGCTTTCAAGAAGGAACTTGACATGCCGTGGTTAGCTGCAAATGTCATCGACAAAAAGACGGGGAAGTGTTATTTCGCGCCATATATAACCTTTAAAAGATGCGGTAAAAAGATTGCCGTATTAGGGCTCACGACTCCGGGCACGCCGTCATGGTTACCGGAGAAGATAATCTCGGGACTGGAGTTTGAAGACATGGTAGAATCTGCAAGGTATTGGATGGAAATCATACAGGAGCGCGAAAAGCCCGATTTCATAATAGGTCTTTTCCATGCGGGGACAGATTATAAGTTTAACGAGCAAACAGCAGACACCTTTAAAAATGAGAACGCCACCCTACTCGTTGCACAAAGAGTCCCGGGCTTTGACTTGATCTTTGCGGGTCACGATCATAAGGGACACGATATCAAGCTCACCAACGATTTCGGGCAAGAGGTCATTATTGCTGCCCCGACATCAAGGTCGAGAGATTTTTGTAGTATAGAGATCGAATTTCTCTCTTCAGGGGAGCAAAAGATAACCCCCCATTTGTATATGTCGACATCATTAGCTCCCGACGAAAAGTTCATTGCAAAGTTCAAAAAAGACATCGTCAAAGTAAATGCTTACTTTGACGAGAGCATCGGTTTTTTCATGGATTCAATAAAAGCGAGTACGGGAATTTTCGAAGACGATCCGCTGACCAACATGCTTCATCAGGTACAACTCGATGTAACCGGTGCCGACATTTCGCTGTTAGCGCCCATGTCGACGACAAGTGTTATTAAAGCGGGAAAACAATACAGAAAAGACCTGTTCAAATTATACAGATTCGACAACTCGTTGTACACGATGGAATTTACAGGCGAAGAGATTCGCAACATCCTCGAGTTCTCATATTGGCAATGGTTTAATATGATGAGTGACTCTTCTGATTATCTACTTCGGTATAAGTTAAAAAACGGCGAATTATCGTCGCGACTGTTTCCGGAGACTTATACGCCGACATACAATTACGAATCTGCGGAAGGGATAATATATACTGTTGATGCCACCAAACCAAAGGGAGAAAGGATTAAGATTATATCCATGAATGACGGGACTGGATTCGACTTGTCGAAGACCTATCATGTTGCTGTAAACTCCTATCGCGGTACCGGAGGCGGAAGTCATTTAACTATAGGCGCCGACATCAGCCCCGAGGACCTGCACAAAAGGATAATTTCGGCTTCCGACTACGACATGAAATATTATATTGAACAATGGATTACCGAACATTCGCCGATTTCGCCAAACAAATCAGTTAATTGGACAGTCATTCCGGAGGAATATTTTAAAGCTGGTTTCAAACGAGAAAGTCGCCTCTTTATGTTACATTAATGGAAATAAAAGACACATACAGGACTATAGACTCGCCGTCAGAAGGCATATTTAAAGATAAGGGGAGTAAATTTCTATCTTTTGCCTATCATATAGAAGATGAATCGGAAGTCAAACAGCTATTGACCGACATCAAAAAACGTTTTTTTGATGCGCGACATCACTGTTATGCCTATCGTATAGGCACAGGCACAGAAGAACGCTACAGAACGAACGACGACGGAGAGCCCACGGGTACAGCGGGTAAACCCATATACGGACAGTTGTTATCCAACGACCTTACTAACATCTTAGTGATAGTAGTAAGATATTTCGGGGGAACAAAGTTGGGGGTCCCCGGACTTATCAATGCGTATCGCGAAGCGACAAAAGATGCCATCATCAACAATACCGTTACGGAGAAAGTTATCTATTCCGCGCTTACTATAGAATTCGCGTACCCCATGACAAATATAGCCATGAAACTCTTCAAGGACGAGTCCGTGGACATCTGCGAGGAGAAATATGATAACGATCTTATTGAAATAACCGTCAAATGCAGAATGTCAAGAACCGATACTTTTAAACAAAAAATAAACAACATTTTTGGACTCACTATAAAGACTTAAATAAAAACCGTTTCGACAATTTTAATTAAATATCGTATTATTAAGATGTTATCCATTAACTTTACAATACAAATAGTAATAGAACGACAGCCAACAAGCTAATTTACAAAGCGTTGTTTATTTCTATTTAGACCAGATAAAAATAAGAAATTGCTATTTGCTGCATACTTGTTGAATTACAAATAAAACAAAATTTTTGCCTTTATATACGAAGAAAAATTCAAATTTGCAACACGATTTAGTACATTTTTTTAAACTTTTTTTTAAGATATTTGCATCGAGAAATAAACGATAAAAAAGAAGTTTTAATAATTGATGGAAAGGTTCGATATGAGTAAAGATTGTCACGGGGTTTGGGAAAATTGTTTGAATGTAATAAAGGACAACATTCAAGCCGACAGTTTTAATCAGTGGTTTAAGCCTATTAAAGCCCTTAAGTTGGAGAACAACATTTTGACGATACAGGTTCCGAGTACATTTTATTATGAATGGCTTGAGGAGCATTACATTGACATTCTGCGAAAAGTAATAAAGAGAGAATTAGGGGCAGACGGAAAGTTGGAATACATTGTCATAGTAGACAGCGGGGCCACCAAGGGCAACAGCATGACATTTCCGGCCACCAACAACAAAGAAGTTAAAAACCCATCCATATATATGCCGATCGACATCAACCACGGACACAATGAAGTCGTGCCGAATCCCTTTATAATCCCGGGGTTGCGCAAGATTAAAGTCAACTCTCAATTAGTTGAACGTTTTTCATTTGAAAATTTTGTAGAGGGTTCATGCAACCGTTTTGCCCGTTCAGCGGCTTATGCCGTTGCCACGAAACCGGGGGGAGGCTCTCAATACAATCCCCTATTCATATACAGCGAAGTCGGATTAGGTAAGACCCACCTGATGCATGCTATTGGGCTTAAGGTAAAAGAGATTTTTCCCGACAAGACGGTATTATATGTTACCGCTGAGCAATTTTTACAGCAGTATGTGGAATCTGTCAAGGTCGGTAATTTTAACGATTTCGTCAACTTTTATCAGATGATAGACCTTCTTTTGGTCGATGACATAGAGACACTTTCAGGAAAAGAAAAGACCCAAGACACATTTTTTCATATTTTCAATCACCTGCATCAGACAGGCAAGCAGTTGGTAATCTCTTCCGACAAAGCGCCTATAGATTTGATTGGCTTTGAGCAGCGGCTGCTTTCAAGGTTCAAATGGGGACTGTCCGTCGACTTACAGACTCCTGATTATGAAACGAAGGTGGCCATTCTTAAGAGACGAATATATATTGACGGTAACATGGACTATCCGGAAGAAGTTATAGAATACATGGCTTCAAGTATTAATTCAAACATCCGCGAATTGGAAGGTGCATGGAACGCCATTGTCGCTCAAGCCTGTCTCAACAAAAAAGAAATAACCCTCGATCTCGCAAAACAGATTGTGGACAAATATGTCAAGGTAACCACTAAGGAAATCACTATAGAACAGATCCAGAAAATCGTATGTGATCATTTCGGCCTCACTATCGAAGCCTGCAACTCGTCTTCGAGGCGCAGAGAGATAGTTCAGGTTAGACAGCTCGTTATGTATTGCGCAAAGCTTCACACCAAATCATCGCTTGCTTCTATTGGGAGATACTGTGGAAATAAAGACCACGCCACTGTTTTACATGCTTGCAAAACGATAAACAACCTCATTGATATCGACAAACATTTCAGAGCACAAGTCGAGCAAATTGAACACAAGATAAAGAGCTAAAAAGCATGCTTTATGAAGAAAGGCGCCTTATATCTTCTGCCGTCTTTGATTGGTCCCGTCGGTTACGACAGATGTCTTCCAGATTACAACAAGCAGATTGTAGACACACTCTCAAACTTTATTGTCGAAGAAGAACGCAGCGCATATAAGATTCTACGTTCCATCGGATTCACACGTGATTTCTCGGAAGTATCATTTTTTGTCCTTAACGAACACACCAAATTAGAGGAGACATACACCTATCTCGACAAGGCGGATAAAGGAATCGACTTAGGGCTGCTCAGTGAAGCAGGACTCCCATGTATTGCCGATCCGGGAGCAAGTATCGTAAAGCTCGCCCACGAGAAAAACATAAGAGTAATACCGTTAGTCGGGCCCAACTCTATTATATCAGCCCTAATTTCTTCAGGGCTGAACGGTCAGAATTTCGCTTTTAACGGCTACCTCCCCGTAAAGTCGCCCATAAGAGAACAGACCATCAAAAAGATAGAACATCTGTCTAAAGAATATGCTCAAACCCAGATCTTCATTGAAGCTCCATACAGAAATATTCAGATGTTTGAGTCTCTTCTTAAAACATGCGATCCGGAAACATTTTTATGCGTTGCTTCAAATATCTTTTGCGAAGACCAATTTATTGAGACTAAGACCATTCGTCTATGGAAGACATGCAGGCCACCGGAAATCCATAAAAAGCCCTCCGTTTTTTTACTCCTCAAACCATTCTGACAAATCAGCTGCCGACTCTATATAAGCCTCTTTAGACTCCGGGAGATAAATACAGAAATCCATATCAAGTATCTCCTCCAACTCATCTATAGACATAGCATAGTTTATAACACTACCTGTTATTGAATTTTCATGAGGAACATAAACGGCTATTCCCTGCTCCGTCCGAGATGTACATACAACCACAATAGTATAAAACCCGGAAGGGACAGGTATATTGTCGCCAAAAGTCCCTGCGTCATCATAAATTACTGAACCTGTCACCACATATATGCTGTCATACTTCACAGCCCATTCCCTCACCTGTGCTTCCACACTCTTCCATATCCCACGGTTGAAAGATGGAAGTTGGGGCGAAACATTAGTATAATAAAACGACTCTTTCATGATATTCTCCGTCCAGGCACAAGCAGCAGGAAACAGATGCCCTCTGTCGTAACCGCTCATATAATAGTCATCATCCGTGGCGCCATCAGGAAATAACGGGTCGGGCCAAAAGGCGCCCTCTCTTCCGAAATGAGTCTGTGCATGTTCTCCAGTAAGGACATACCTTACCCACTCCGCCTGTTTTGCTGAAGCCATATAGGAAACCGTAAATCCGTCATGTTTGAGGAGCCTTGACGATGACGAGGGGCTGGGAGAAGCGAAGTTGAGAATATTAGGATAATCGTATACAGCCTGCGAACACGCGCTGAAACATAATATTGCCACGCCTGATATCATCAATAAAATACGCCGTAGTTTTACCTTCATATTTGTTAAATTTTTATAAAATTATATCCCGTTTTTATTTTTACAAATATAAATATAAAAGTTGATAAATACTTTTTGACACAAAAAAAATTAAAGATAAGAAATTGTATCTTTGCGATAATTATGAGAGACATCATCAACGATTTAAAAAGCATGCAGGACCCAAAATACAGGGAATTCAACTGCAGGATTATTCATACTGTTCCGATTGAGGAGATGATAGGGGTACGGTCGCCAGACATAAAGAAATATGCCAAAACGTTTTCCGAATCGGAGGCCTTTGAATTTTTAGAGGAGCTGCCTCATCGATATTATGAAGAAAATGCTATCCATTCCAATTTGATAGTCCGATACTGCAAAGATATAACGACGTCGTTGAAATACATAGAAGACTTTCTTCCCTTTATCGACAATTGGGCTATTTGCGACACAATATCTCCAAAGATCTTCAGGAAGAATCCCGATATTGTATATGAGCACGTATGCATCTGGCTTCAAAGCGAACGCACATATACCGTCAGGTTTGGCATTGTAACATTATTACAATTTTTCCTGGACGAGAATTACAGACCAGAGATTCTCAACATGATAGCAGAAATCAGGAGCGAAGAATATTATATAAACATAGCCATCGCATGGTTTTTTAGTTATGCGTTGATAAAACAGTTCCACGACACGTTTCCTTATATTGAAAAGGGCGTATTGGACAAATGGATTCACAACAAGTCAATTCAAAAAGCCGTAGAGAGCTATCGAATATCCGAAGAGACAAAACAACTATTAAAAACATACAAAAAACGATGATTATCAATGACGAATTGCAACTTGCGTTCGACATGTTGCAGCACACAGGCACATCTGTTTTTCTGACAGGCAAGGCAGGAACGGGAAAGACGACATTTCTTAAGGAGTTAAAGAAGACGTCGCCTAAAAGGATGATTGTGCTTGCCCCGACAGGCGTAGCGGCCATTAATGCCGGCGAGGTCACAATTCACTCTTTTTTTCAACTTCCTTTCTGCCCTTATATTGCTCCGGAAGAAGCCCCAAAGGGACAGGACTCATTAGTCGGCTCTTTTCG
>JAQVPY010000197.1 GCA_028701815.1 Bacteroidales bacterium
GAACTTTGGCTTTGTACCTTGTTGGGTTTTATTAAAAAGGATTCACACAAATACCACTTGACAACTCGCGGTGCGTATTACTACCACCGAATTGAACAGATCTATACTACTGCATATATTGATAAAACGTGGAATGTATCAGGGAAAGTAGCCTTTCCTGATAAGATTATATTCAGATAAAACCGAAACCGTACGCGGGACCGGAAGGGGAGATTTTCAATGTTAAAATTTAGCTTCAATAATATTACGGACAATTTTTATTTGAAGAATTAATATAGAAAAATTTAGTAATCAGGCTAGAAAATACGCTTTTACCCTAAGAGCCTTCCGACCTTCTCCCCGAACCGTGTTCGATGCACATATCTGTGCGACCCCCGCCGGGGTGGCTGTCTTGGTAAACATGTGCGATGGGAAATTGGTGGGTGACTGGTATCTCTACGATGGGACAATAATTTATCCATTCCATAGCGCAATCCCCGCCGGGGTGGCTTGTGCCAAGAACGTGCTCGAAGAGCACGATGCTGTTTCGGAGATGAAGGTAGTTCGGCTTCAAACAGCCGTAAGCTGCTTCAGTCCGAAAGGTTGTGGTCGTGAACATTACGGCAAAAGCCGAGGAAAATCTCTGTATGTGTTGCAGTAATGAGGCGTCAGGTGAACGTATATTTAGCGTGGCATCCAATAATTGCCTTTAAAAGAGGTGTTAGACATAATGATCAGACTCGCTATGAAATACGATGCGGCACAAATTCTTGATACTATGCGAAGCTTGGTCGAGAGGCAAAATTAAGATGCCTGCTGCAAAACGAGCTATTTTGGATGCCCACGCTGTTGCGAAGGAAATTAATGACAGCGTATATGGCGCATTGTGCCATGCGATTGGCCATGCTGGCGCTACCGTGCATGTTGAAACCCATGCTTTAGGGCTTCCCTTTTATGAGTTAACATCCCTTGTTCTCAAGTTTGGGAAAGACGAATATCAGAAGCAAGTTCATGAAAAAATCATCTGCTACTGTGAGTGCCTCATCTATTGGCAGGAAAATATCGAGAAGCTTGATTTGGAATGGGCAGGTTTTTTGATGGATGACAGTCGGCCCAATAAAGAAAAAATGCTAAGAAAAAAGACATAAGAAATAGATTACAAATTCCCATTTTATAAAAAGCTGAGTTTTGAGCGGAAGAGATTTTTCTCTCCTCTTTTATTTAGGCTCAGTTAAATTATAGTGTTGATTTTCTTCACAAAAAATAGGGGTCACCCCCTATTAGTAAAATTTTTGCATTTTTCAAGGCTCTGTCACAATAATGGCTAAAAAATTTCAGTTTTTAGCAGAGCATTTCATTGCCCTGCTAAAATACTTACGCACGCCTTAACTACCATATTTCTTTTTCCAATTCTCTGCCCATTGTTGATAACTTAAGCCTGTCACCTCTTCTAATGTCTTACCATCTATAGAACTGTACGCTCCAACAACGTTAGCATTTGGATACGAATACCCACCAATAACCTTACCGTCTGACAACATAACGTAAACATTTACTCCATTATTAGCGTTCTTATCTCGCTTTTGTAGAGGGTGGTTTTGTACGGTAAAGCCATACACAACAATTTCTTTACCAAAATATTTTTCTGGCTCTACATTCTGTACTCCCCACGCTTGTTGATATGGTATAGATTCCGTTCCCCCATAAAGTTTACTTTTTTCTAGAGTATATTTATTTACTTCGCCAATATGGGAAGTAAGATTAAAGCCTTGAGACTTTATATAAGTTTCGGCAGCTTTTTCGTCTTGACTAACGTTTTTACTACAACCAGATATAATCAACGCGAGTAAAAGTAAGCCTAAAACTAATCTAATTTTTTTCATTACACCACTCCTCCTAGTTATTAGACGGGTCAACAAGCCTTAATCTGGCGCTCTTAAGCAACTTTAAATTCCGATAACCGTAATGAGCGATATGTCTCTTTTACAGGAAACAAACACCCAGTAATAAGCATCTCTTTAAGATTTTCTTTAGTTTCTTCAAAACCTTTCATGTCTAGGAATCGGAACCAAGCAAGGTAATTATTGAGATACTTGCTTAATACTCCGCAGAAATGCTCTAACCACTTTCTAAAGCGATGGTGGTAGTTGTTGACGTTTTGGATATGATAGATGCCTTTTAGGACGTGCTGTTCACCGCTTTTAAGGCGATAATGCTCCATCCCTTTTTCCTTCGCAAACGTAGTGTAGGACCGCCAAGCATCCGTGCAGAGAACGTTGTCCTCGGAAACGAGCGGACCAATGACTTTATCGACTTGTTTCTTGCGAACACGTCCCATACTCGAAACTTTGGCAATCGTATTCTTGTTACGGTCACGAGCGACCAAAACGCAAACTTGCTCGTTACTGATTCCACGGAATTTAGAGACACCGCCACGTTTCCGAGCCTTGCGTTGAAGTCCACGCTTGCCTTTTTCGGCATAAAGGAAATAGGTTTCGTCTACCTCAAGGATACCCTCGAATGATTCAATCTGCATCTGTTGTAAGGCTATTAAGAGCTTGTGCCGCCAACGGTGTCCAGTATGCGATCATGAAATGAAGATTAGTAAACTTACTTGTACTTACTGTCCGACGAAAATCGAAGGGGAATTTAGCTCGTGTAAATTTTGTCGGCTCCCAGCAGAACAATTAATCTTCGTGGAAGCATTTGTCAAATGTCGTGGGAATATCAAAGAAGTCGAAAAGGAGTTGAGTATCTCTTATCCGACGGTACGCGGTCGCTTAGATAGTGTGATCGAAGCACTCGGTTACGGTGGGTATAAGGAAAAAGAGTCCGAAAATAAAAAAGTGAATCTTCATGAGGAAAGTTTACGTAGACAAGAGATCTTAGAGGCTCTTGAGCGAGGAGAAACTGCTCAGGAAGCTACGCTTCAAATGAGGAAACCAATCGATTAGATAAGAGTGATTTAAGGTTGAGGCCTAAAAAGTTTGGAGAGGAATAAGCATCTGCAATGGGTAAGAATGATTTCTCCGGGCGGCATTATTTCCGCTTTGCATAGTATCATTAAAGATTTAACTAAGTATAAAGGATTGAATGTTGTCGATGTGGAAGTCGGAGATATTCAGGTCAAAGTAAGCTTAAAGTGAACAGGGGGAAGAGGATGAAACGACAGATCTACCGCGTTTTAGTCAACACATTAGCCTTTTTTGTAACGGCCCAGTTTTTACGGGAATGTAAATAATTTTGTGTAAATGGAAATTTTACTTAATAGATTTTTTGGTAAAACTATAGGTAGCTCTTGCCAACTTGTAGAGGGTAGGGCTCTGCTGAAGAGCAACCTGAGCGCTCAGTTG
>JAQVPY010000047.1 GCA_028701815.1 Bacteroidales bacterium
AAAACATTCATCTCGGTCCTACCCTTCCGGCTTTTCTTTCGCCCAATGTTGCCAAAGTCCTGATAGAAAAGTTCGGCATCGGAGGAATTACAACCGTTGACGAAGATATGAAGTTGTTTATGTAATTCTGAAAAATTTCTGTCATAAAAAAAAGGGTGCTTGAAGTTTTATAATTTCAGGCACCCGTTTATAATGACTATTCTTTTAAACATCCTATAGGGACGACCAACACGCCATCATTGGGACGTTGATACGCATAGTTGCCAATGCCGGTCAGAACCATTAAAAATGCAGGGGATTTCATTCTGTCGGTATCAATTATGGAAGCCACTTTCAGCAGAGTGTCAGCACCTTCGTTGATGAGACTGTCTCCTCCTAATTTAATCTCAATAAGGCCGTATGAGCCGTTTTTAAGATGTATGACGGCTTTTTTGAAATTGAAAAAATAATATAAAAGATTGAATTACTGATGTTTTAATAATTAATTGGTACAGTTGGCTGTTTTTCGTTGGTACAGTTGGCTTGTTTTAGTTGGTACAGTTGGCTGATTTCCGTTTAATGTTAAAAAGTCACCTATAATTGCTAATTCATAATTTTGGAACGCTGATAACTTAGAGGCAGCATGGCATCGATTAAGGGATGCAGCGTTTTTATATCCGCTCGAAAAAAAAATCACCGGAGAGCAAGAATAAAACAAGTATTTGCAATTTTAAAATTTAAAGTACTTTTTTTAAGAAATATCATATCTTTGTACTTTGAAAGCCGGACATGGTGCCCGACTGAATTATAGCAACGTAATTTATTGATATAGAATAAAATAAAAATAATAAAATAATTATTTGAGCTTTTAGCTCTTATTCTCTCAACTCGAAATCTCGACAATTTCAAAATGGTATAAGAGAATAGGTTGCGAAGGTTCACGTCTAAGGGCGTGAATTGTTTCGTGCTTATTTATATACCAAGGCAGTCGAGAGCCGCGAGTTGAAAGTAAGCAATCAAAACGAGCAATTCCGCCTTTTTTTGTTGCTTAATAGAGATTTAAGAGTTTTTTGAAGCCGCAAACTCTTAAACGATATGGCAAACGAAACACTTACGGAAAATTTGGTTTATGACCATTTCAAAAACGACCCGTTGTTCTCCGACAAAACGGTGAAAGCCATTTTGGAGCGACAAACGTCGGCAAATCCGAAGATTGACGAATTGTTGCAGGGACAGTCCAAAGGGCGCGGCAACGGAAACGGTCGCCCCGATTTTATTCTCACGTTCCCCACCAACAGCGACTATGTGATTTCAATTGAATGTAAGGCTGACATTACCAAGCATGAGAGCAGCGACCATTCAAAACCCGAAAACATACGCGACTATGCCGTTGACGGCGCGTTGCATTATGCTCGCGCATTGAGCCGAGGCTTCAATGTGCTGGCAATTGCTGTGAGCGGTGAAACGAAAGAAAACCTTACCGTTTCGCATTTTCTTTGGAAAAAGGGCGCTGACGATTATGAAACGTTGCCCGACAAAGAATTGTTATCAATAGTAAGTTATTTGAGCCTGTTTGATAACGAACATTTTGCTGATAATCTGTTGCATATAAACATTGTTGATAAGGCAATTTATTTGAATGAACTTTTTCACGCCTATTCCATTCAGGAAAACGAGCGCTGCACGCTTGTGAGCGCGGTATTGCTGGCTTTGACAGACCAGCCTTTCCGTTTGTCATATCAATCGCAGACTACAATCCAAGCCCTGACCAATGCCATGCTGAGTTCATGCAACAATGTTATCAATCTCAGTCAGGTGCGCAATATTCCGCAAATGCTCAACGAATACAGCAAACTGAACACAACGGTATTATTTAGCAGCGACACCATACGCAACACCACAACACGCCACAGCAAACCCACACTCGAAGTGCTGAAAACGGAAATCATTACCTATCTGTACGAAAATGTCTATCCTTTGCTTTCCAAAAAAGAAAAAGGCTTTGACGTACTTGGTAAGTTCTATTCCGAGTTTATACGCTATGCCGGAACGCAGCAAAGTTTGGGCTTGGTGCTTACGCCGCAGCACGTTACCGATTTGTTTTGCGACCTTGCCAATCTGACAAAAGACGATGTGCTGTACGACTGCTGTTGCGGTACGGGCGGTTTTCTCATTGCCGGCATGAAGCGGATGTTTCAGTTGGCTGGCAACGATGCAGCAAAGAAATTACATATCCGCAAGGAACAACTTTGCGGCTGTGAACTTCTGCCGCAAATGTACACCTATGCTTGTTCAAACATGATGTTGAGAGGAGATGGAAAAACAAATATTTTTAACGGCGATTGCTTTAATTGTGTGCCGTTTGTTATGCCACTTAAACCTACGGCGGCTTTTTTGAATCCACCTTACAGCGTAGGATGCGATGGGCAAATGAAGTTTATTGAGCACGCGCTGAATATGGTTGCGCCGCAAAACGGGCGCGTGGCTGCCATTGTGCAAATGAGTTGCGGCATTAAAAATGAACGCGAACTGATAGCCGTAAAAAAACGAATACTCGAAAAGCACCATTTGAAAGCCGTTCTCAGTATGCCCGACGACCTGTTTTACCCTGTGGGAGTTGTAACCTGCATAATGGTTTTTGAGGCAAACAAGCCAAACGAAGGACTGAAAACATGGTTTGGTTATTTCAAAGACGATGGTTTTGAGAAACGCAAAAATCAGGGGCGCGTAGATGCCCGCAGCCGCTACGCCGACATAAAAAAACGCTGGCTCGACGCATACAAGAACAACGACGAAATTCCAGGACTTTCCGTGCGCCGCGAAGTAACCGCCGATGACGAATGGTGTGCCGAAGCCTATATGGAAACCGATTACAGCACGCTCTGCGATGATGATTTTATAAAGAAAATGCGCGACTATGCGGCATTTTTGGTACAAAATGAAGATTTGTAATTATGGAAACGAAAAATTGGAAATGGTTTCGGTATGATGAAATCTTTGAAATAAAGAAAGGCAAGCGATTGACAAAAGCCGATATGATTGAAGGAAAAATAAATTATATTGGCGCAACTGATTCAAATAATGGCATTACTGCAAAAATTTCAAACAGCGAACAGATACACGGTGGCAATCTCATAACCGTAAGTTATAACGGTTCTATTGCTGAAGCATTTTATCAAATAGAGCCATTTTGGGCAACCGATGATGTGAATGTTCTCTATCCAAAATTTGAATTGAATAGATTTATTGCATTGTTTCTTTGTTCTTTAATTCAGAAAGAAAAATATCGTTTTAATTACGGTAGAAAATGGGATAAGGAAACGATGGAACAATCTGCAATAAAATTGCCGATAGACAAAAACAATAATTCCGATTGGCAATGGATTGAAAACTATGTGAAAGAAAAACTTTTGCCCGAACTGCCGCAAAAAGCAAAAAACGTTTGGCTGCATTCTTTTGACACTGCGCCGTTTTTAACAGAAAAGAAACAACTTGATACAAAGAATTGGCAATGGTTTGATTATAAAACATTATTTGAAATTACGGGTTCTACAACAACGCCAAAATTGGAATTGGAAGAATCTGGCGTTGGTCAATTCCCTTATGTAACGACGCAAGCAGGGAACAATGGAATTGAGGGTTATTTTAATTTGCATACAGAAATAGGAAATGTCTTTACTGTAGATTCAGCTGTTTTAGGTTTTTGCTCTTATCAAGTAAAAGACTTTTCTGCGTCAGACCATGTTGAAAAACTTATTCCAAAATTTCCGTGCAATGTTTATATTGCAATGTTTATTACTACGATTATAAACAGAGAACAATATCGTTATAATTATGGTAGAAAATGCAGCCAAACAAAACTCAAAGCAGCAAAAATTCTCCTTCCCGCAATTCTCAATTCACAAAACGAATACATCCCTGACTTTCAATTTATGGAAGACTATATAAAAAGCCTGCCCTATTCGCGGTGTTTGTAGAATATTTTTGGAAAAATGTGAAAATTCGAGTAAAAATACTTGGAAAAATGTGAAAAATATCTATCTCAGTTACCGAAAAAGCCCTATTCGCGGTGTTTGTCCAATCACGCCGGCATAAATGATTATCGTTACTTTATGGTATTCGAAAATACAAAGTTTGAAGGTGCAATTACCGTACAGGAACTGCTAACTCGTCTGCAAAACATTAGCTAACCGGCAAAAAAAGTCTCAACGCCCTCATAAGGCGACTTTCTGCACAACAAAACATTTTCTATTAGTTTGTTGAAACTTTTATATAGATTGTTACAATTTAGGAATTCGTATGCCGGACGGACTATTTATCAAGTAATTGGTCTTCTTGCCGCCGGCTTCAACCCTCAACATGTTTTTTGCCACCAAATCTTGTATATCTCTCAACGCCGAGTCTGTGGATGTTTTTAGAAGTTGTGCATAAACGGATGTGCGTAAAAAGCCGGTTTCTTTGCTATAATTATCATATAAATAGTTAATTAGAAATTTTTGACGCGAGTTAACGCTTGTACCTTGGTGTAATTCCCAAAATTTAGCTTTATCTAAAATAATTTCAAGATTTTTTTCGCTGGCACATAGTGCTCTGCCAAAACAATTGAGGAACCATAAAAGATATTCGGTAAGGTCGCCATTGCCTTTTTGAGCATTTTCAATAATGTCGTTATAGTGTTTATGCTCTTTGTAAAGTTGATTCGACATACTGTAAAAGCGAATTTTACTATTGTCGCTACGCGCAAGTTGCATATCCATAATGGCACGTGCTATACGTCCGTTGCCATCGTCGAACGGATGTATTGTAACGAACCAAAAATGAGCGATAAAAGCTTTCAAAAGCGGGTCAAGTAGCGAATCGTCATTATTGAGCCATTGTAAAAAATGTTGCATTTCGGATGGCACTCTTTCGGGTTCAGGAGCAATATAATGAATCTTTTCTTTACCGAATTGTCCGGAAATAACTTTCATTCCGGCGTTCCGATATCGGGCTACATCAATCTTGTATAGTCCGGATATTCCATTCGGAAACAGGGCATTGTGCCAACCGAAAAGCCGATCTTCCGTCAAGGGATTTGCAAAGTTTTGTGTAGCATCTAAAAGCATATCGACAAAGCCTTCAACATTACGGGAAACGCTGACAAATTCACTGTTTTCAATGCCAAGTTTATTGGCTATTGAAGAACGAACCTCATCCGGATTCAAAAATTCATTCTCGATTTTAGCAGAATCCACCACATCTAAAGTAAGCGAAATCAAAGTTGATTTAGAGGTAGTGTCGAATCCCAAGTTAGACATCTTGCCAAGCAACTTACCTTGCTCGTAACGAACCTGCGTTAATGCAGGATAAATTTTTGCTTTATCCCACAATAAGTCCGTCCAATTTTCTCTTTCGTGTATAAACATTTTCACCGCAAATTTTGCGGCAAAAATACAACTTTTTCACCGCATACGCAAATTGAAATATATTTTTTACTATTGTAATTATCAAATTCAGCGTTCAGAATTCAAGTGTCGCATTGACAAAGAAAAGATATAAACTAACCATCAAAGTCTCAACGCCCTTATAAGGTTGCTTTTCTTGTTTTTATGCTTCCAATGAGTTGTCCTAATCTAAAAAAGTGTCATTTAGTGATATATTTTTCGATTAGAGCAATCTTTTTACCTTTCTTAATTGTTGTTGATACGCCTCATAAGCCACTCTCCGCACAACAAAACAGAATTACAATGTTTCCATTACATTCGATATGTTTTCAAAAAACATTACGTAGTAAAAATCTTAAAAGGTGCTTTTTCTTATAATAATAACTGTAAAAAAGGTGCGCGTTCCGTTCTGATGGCAACATGGCACACACCGTTTATTTCCCTTTATTTGTTTCTTTCTCTAAATTCAGACGGCGACAGTTTCGTACATCGCTTAAAATACTGCCCGAAAGCCGACTGGTCGGGGAAGCTGAACTGGTCAGATATTTGCTGATTGTTCTGTGAGGTCGTCAATATTAACTGTTTAATAAGTGAGACAACGACATCGTCAATAAGCTGCTTGGGCGTTATGTGACAAGTATTGTGAACGATTTTGTACAGGTAACGACTCGACATATTCAACTTTTCGGCATAAAACTCAATATTTCTGTTCCGATTTCCATATTGCGAAACCAAACTGTAGAATAAAAATATGGTATCTGTATAATAACTGCTATTGTTTTTCTCAGATTTTTCATTAAAATGTGGCAGTGTCAATTCATAAATCTCATAAATATAGCAGGCTATCAGATTCATTGACATCGAGCGGCAATTGGTATGATTAGGATTTTCATACAACAGACATAGATTTTCAAAAATAAGATTGGCGGCTTGCATGTCTGAACTTTCATACAAATCGGGCGCACTGTGTAGAATAACGTTAAAAATAGTCCCGTCAAATACGGCTATTATTTCGTAATAAAATGGTAACGTGATGGTTATACAGGAAACCGAAAAGTCTGATGAAGTCTCTTTGACTTGAAAAGCCATATACTCCGATAATATAAAGCTGTGCTGTGCCGCCAGCGTATGCTCTATTGAATCAATGGCTATAACAGCACTCCCCGACAGACATTTCATGAACGTCAATTCCGTAGTAAAGCGCGTTTTCCCTACTATATCTGCAAAATCAGATGTGGTAACCTGAAACTCTTCTATCGTTTCCGCGATTCTGTCAGTCATTTATTATTGTTCTTATTTTATTGCAAAGATAGGGATAATTTGTATGTTTTTTCTGATTTTGTTCTTAAATCATACAATTCTGTACAAATTTGATATATAGAATATTGAGAAACAGGGTGTACTTTTGCACCCTCAAAAAAATGATACTGAATTGTAGAATTTAAAGGCATTTGGAGGATGCATCGAGTGATGAAACACGATAACAGAGACAGCTTGGATTTTGGTACGATGAACATCTTGTACCTCTTCAAAAAAATGTTCATACCTACATTTTTGGGAATGGTATGTACATCGCTTGTGAACATTGCCGACGGCATTTTCGTAGGGCGCGGTGTCGGAAGCGACGCATTAGCCGCCGTCAATATGTGTGCTCCGATATTTATGATTGCAACAGGTCTGGCATTGATGCTCGGCGTTGGCGGCTCGGTGGTCGTTTCAATACACCTTTCCAAAGGCAAGGTTAAGGCGGCCAACATAAATATGACGCAGGCGTTTACCACCTTAGGACTTCTAGGTTTACTGTTAGCCGCATTGCCGATGGCATTTCCGCAGTTTACATACAATCTTCTCGGCGGAACAGAACTTCTGTTTCCTTATATGGCTCACTATATGAAATGGGTGGCTCCGACTATGTTTGTGTTTGTTCTTGTCTGTGCCGGCATGTTTTTCATCAGGCTCGACGGCAGCCCAATGTATTCGATGCTTTGCGAGGCCATACCCACATTAATCAACGTGGTACTCGATATTATCTTTATCTTTCCTCTGGGTATGGGTGTGGAAGGTGCTGCACTGGCAACCGCAATATCAATGACTGTGGGTTTTCTGATGGTGGTGTACTATATGTTCTTCCGTACCAAGACACTGCATTTCTACAAGCCCAAGTTCAGTCGCACCGCAATGGGGCTTTATTTCCGCAATATCGGCTATATGACCAAAAACGGATTTCCATCAATGTTGGGTGAACTTGCCATGTCGTGCGTGGTGCTCACAGGCAACATTTGCTTTGTCAAATACCTTGGCGAAGACGGCGTAGCAGCATTCAGCGTAGGCAGTTTCTGTCTGCCGATTATCTTCATGATAGGCAATTCCATTGCACAATCCGCCCAACCGATTTTAAGCTATAACTACGGCAGCAGTAAGACTGACAGGGTTCATCAAATGTATCGGATGGAACTCATTGTGGGCGTTGCCGGAGGTGTACTGCTCACCATCGCAGGAATGATCCTGTGCAGACCGCTTGCTTCCCTGTTCCTTGAACCCGGCACGAATGCCAATGCAATTGCCGTAGCCGGTCTTCCTTTCTTCTCTATTGGGTTCCTGTTTACTACGCTGAACCTCGTGCAAACCGGATATTACCAAAGCCTCGAATACGCAGGTAAAGCAAGTTTAGTGATGCTGCTTCGCGGTTTCATATTTATGATTCCGGCATTTTTTCTACTGCCACACCTTGTCGGCACGAACGGTCTGTGGCTGGCAATTCCGGTAACTGAATTTCTTACGACAGTAGCAATTGTGCTGTTGGAAGTTGTAAGAAGTAGGAAATGAATGATTTAGCTTTATTTAAAAAAAACGACTGCAATGATAAAAAATAATTGCTATCCGATAAAAATTGAAATAGCAAAATTAACGGTACTTATTTGTTGATTCTCAATAGCCACATGTCTGATAAGTATTTTCCAAGCCCACTAATCAAAAAGTGTGAGTTGCCGATGGACTTCAGAGATGGATTTGATGATGTTTTTCCATCGCTTACGGCAGATATTTATTATTTCCGCAGGGTCTGAATTCATATCGTTGGTTAATAGTGAAATAACCTTGTGTTTTCCTTCGTCGATATAAGTATTATGTGCACTTCTGCCTGCAAAGATGTTGTTAACTCTCATAAAGATGTGTCCATACATCAAAGTGCTTAATATAGCGTTCACCGCATTTTTCACGGCTTGTTTGAAGATTTTGGGCTAACTTCTCAAATGGAATCATACCTGTTTTTTTTACTCAAAAAGTTTTATCGGACAGTAATAGTTAAAATCACTAAAAACCGAAAGCAATTTTACCATCATCTCTCCCCAAAAGATTTTTTCAGCAGGGCGATGGAGATAATATCACTCTAATTCATTAAGTATGTATGAGCGTGGAAATCACTTCCCTGCACATCGTTTCTCAAAAAAATACTTCCACAAAGGTGCCGACATCAACGCCTGTTTGATTTTATCTTCCGACAGGAGTTGAAAGACTTCTTCTTCCGTCAGCAGTTCGTAAGTAAGGTCTTCTGTCGCATCTAAATGTTGTTCTCCTATTTTTTCGACGTCAGTCGCGAGGAAACAGTGTGAATAATTATTTGTAGAGCTTGCATTGCCACAGATGGTACATATCTCCTGCCATCTGCCGTTTCCGTAACCTGTCTCTTCCAGAAGCTCACGGCGAGCAGCAGCTTCAAAAGAGGCATCGGTCTTTTCGCATACACCGGCACACAACTCGTAACCTGTGTATTTTAATCCGTGACGATACTGATATATCATCACAAACTTCCCTTCTTTGGTAATAGCGATAGTATTAACCCAGTCGGGATACTCCAAAACATAATACTCATGGTTTTCCTTGCCGTTGGGTGACACAATACTGTCACGACGCGCTTTCAGCCACGGTCTGTCGAAAATATATTCGCTTCTTAAAACTTTATATTCAATCTTGTCACTTCGCATATAATTCAAATTTAACAGTTACAAAAATAGCGAAATATTTACTAATTCAGTATATTTGCACGCTAAAATTTTTCTGACATGAAATCATCAGGAAATGACATATTACTTCTCTTAAAGAAGTTAAGACAGAGTGTTAAAAACAGTTATATAAAGATACTGTCATTCGGTTTCCATTCCGAGTTACCACAGCGAAATCTGGTTTATGGGTATGCTATTTATATTTTAATAGGATTGATGTTGCTCTGTCTGCCGTTTTCTCAGAAACAGGCAGTCTCGATTTTAGACAATCTTTTTATTATCACCTCAGCAGTCTCAACTACCGGACTTGTAAGTGTCGATATTGGTTCAACATACTCTGTTTTAGGACAAATAATCATTCTGTTTTTTATTCAGATAGGTGGCATCGGATATATGACTTTCGGTTCTTACCTTCTCTATAATATGACCCACCATTTCAACAGGATAAAAGAGAAGACTCTCAATACGACATTCTCCGTTCCTATGAGTTTAGACATCTCAGAGATAGTAAAAAATGTTGTACGGTTCACTTTTTTTATTGAAGCGGCAGGAGCGTTACTGCTGTTCATCATTTTTAAGATTTTACACATTGATAATGCTTTATGGAGTGCGATATTTCACAGTGTTTCATCATTTTGTACGGCAGGATTCGGCCTTTACAGTGATTCTCTAATGAAGTTCGACACCAATATCTGGGTAAACATAGTGATAGCAGCACTGTCGTATGCCGGTGCCATGGGTTTTATATTTATTACTGACATCTGGAACAAAATTCGTCGTCCGTCATATCACATAACTTTTACCAGTAAAAATATAATAGTAATCACCACGAGCATCACCATTATTGGAAGTATTGTATTGTTCTTCCAGTTAGACAAGACATTATATTCCAATGTCGGAGACAGGGCAATGATATCAATATTTCAGACGATGTCAGCCATGACGACTGTAGGATTCAACACAATAGATTTAGGTCAGGCAACGCTTATCTGTCAATTTGTGTTGATAATGGCAATGTTTATCGGTGCTTCGCCATCAGGGACAGGAGGCGGAGTAAAGTCCACCACGATATCGGCAGTATTCGCTTTCTTGAGTTCAAAACTAAGTGACAAAAGAGATATTACCATCTGCCATAAACGTTTGCCAACATTCCGTGTTGATTCTGCACTAACTACTTTTATTTCATACCAAATCATATTATTTTTCAGCGTTTGCCTTCTGCTGCTCACAGAGTCGTTACCTCTTGATTCTCTGATATTTGAAGCCACATCGGCACTTGGTACTGTGGGGTTAAGCACAGGTATTACATCTTCCCTGTCTTCTATGGGTAAGATTATCATCATTCTTTTGATGTATATCGGGCGTTTAGGAGTATTTGTTTTTGGAAGTTTTATGCTCACGCGGATGAAGAATACAAGCAAAGACATATCCTTACAAGACGATTTGGCTGTATAGTAAACTGTCTCACACTAACCTAACAACAAATCAGCATTGGCAGAGTTAAAATGTGACATACATCTATGACTCACATCCGCCCCGTCGTGTTACGTAATGTATTAATTAATAGCCAATGCTTTTAACCCATTTCTGTAACTCTTCTTCCGAAGCGTTTCTGCTGAGAATTTTACCGTCTTTGATAACAGTGGTCTTGGAGCAGCTTCCTTTCAGATATTTTGCGGTTTCACCGAGTTGACTGCCACCTGAGGTAGCAAATAATATTATGGTCTTTCCGGAGAAATCATAGCTTTCAAGGAAGGTGTTGATGATTTTAGGAGCTCTGTACCACCATATCGGGAAGCCGAGAAAGATTACATCGTAATTTTGGATATTTGCATTTTTGTCGGCTAATGCAGGACGGGAGTTTTCATTGGCGTTTTCAACGCTGCTGCGGCTGTTATTATCCTGCCAGTCCAAATCGGCAGTGGTATAAAGTTTCTCCGGTCTGATTTCATAGATATCAGCGTCGGTGGCTTTTGCAAGAGTCTGTGCCACTGCTTTTGTCGTACCGGTAGCTGAGAAATATGCTACCAGTCGAGATGCGGTATGCTGCATTTCATTGTCATTCTTATTCATAATACTGTTATCTTCTATATTAATTAATTGATATTGTCTGCTGCCAAGGCCTATTTCTTCTGCATAATCGACGGTATGTGTTCCGTGGCGGCTGTTGATACGTTCCAAGAGAGAAGCGTTATCGTCGTCTTCTGAGGGAGTATAGTTAAAAACCAGATCAAGACAAGCCTGGTCAAGTGCTACGGGGTCGGTAGAAGCGAGGATGCCTATGTCTTTCATCTCCGGATCATGAGGATGCGAGTCGCAGTCACAGTCAACGGACAGGTTATTCATAACATTGATATACAGTATATTATCTCCAAAATAATCGGCTACAGCCTGAGCGGCAGCAGACATCGACTCAAGAAAATAATCCTGTTCGGGAAGGTTCTCCCATAACTCATCAGGAGACTGAGCTTTTCCGGCGGTGTGGATATAGGCCTTGCCGTTGGCAGAAGCGACCCCTATAGACTGATTTTTCAGCACGCCACCAAATCCGCCCATGGCATGACCCTTGAAATGGGCAAGGTTAATCATGAAATCATAATTTTTAAGATGTGAGCCTACTATATCGTATTTGATATGTGTGGAGTCTTTCACAGGAATGCGCATATCACCTTCTGCATCCATGATATCTACATTGGCGATAGCAGTAAAGCCGTGGTCTTTTGCGGTCTGCAAATGCTCTTCGGTAGTTGAGCGCTTTCCGCCATAAGCGGTATTACACTCTACTATTGTACCGTTGACATTATGCACCAGATCTTTAATAAGTTCGGGCTGAAGGAAATTATGTCCCCCCGGTTCGCCGGTGGAGATCTTCACAGCGACGCGACCGCTTGCCGGGCGACCGAGGGCTTCGTAAATTTTTACGAGACCTTCGCTATTGATATCTTTTGTAAAATAGACTTTGCTTATACCGACAGTAACGGTGGAGTCGTTGTCTCCGCCCAGCGGCTGTTCATTATTTTGATTTGCGTTTCCACAGGGAACCGCTGCGATCATCGTAACAATCATCATTAGTAAAAAGGTTTTATTTCTCATTTTTTAAACATTAAAATTCATTTACAAAGATAAAATGAAGAAAATTAACTGATATTACCCAAATTACTGTTTTATGTACCATTTTTACTGATAAGAAAATTCTATTAACACCAATCCGCCGTATTGACTATTAAACTTGACCGCTGCCAGCATCAGCAGTTCAGAAACTGCTTTAGTATAAATCTTTACCGTAATATCTTTTGCTTTGTTACCAAGCTTTGTCAGCGCGCTGTCGTCTATAAAATTAGCGATCAGTATGACGGACTTTTACGCTGTGCTGTGCTGATCAGATTCTGTACAAATTCAAAGGCGTCAATAATTTGGCCGTCGTAAAACAATCCTTCAATTTTGCAATAATTAAAATTGTTTTATTTAATTTTCTTTAGAAGTTGCAAAATATCTTTACCGGTATTAGGATTAATATTTGCTCGTTGCGAGCGTATCATTATCCCCCTTTCATGATTATCTTTACAAAGTATTTCGGCACGGGCCACCTGCTCAGCGACATCCATTGTACTGTATGACATACCATGATAATGGAAGAACAGTGCATTTCGTGTTTCGCAACCGGGTATAGGAGCAGTATGAATAATCGGAATCCCTTTTGCTGCCGCTTCTGTACTCGACAAGCCTCCGGGTTTGGTAAACAGCACATCGCAGCTGTCCATCAAAGACGCTAGCTTGTCTGTAAAACCGATAATAATGACATTAGTATTCTCTTCATATCGTTTTTGCAGATCGGCTTTCAATCTTTTGTTATTGCCACATACGAGGAACAGTTCCACATCACATTTTGTGATAATATTATCCACTAATTGTTGGAGATTACCATACCCCATGCTTCCTGACATAATCAAAAGCC
>JAQVPY010000198.1 GCA_028701815.1 Bacteroidales bacterium
TTAAAATTACCTTTTGGTAATAATTCGTACGTTTTATTCAATATAAACTGTGTAATTTTACACCGTTTTATGAATAAATACTTAAGTGTTTTTTCCTGATAAATAATAGTAAAGACAACTTGCTCCATTACGTCCTTATCAGCGAGGCCACAATAACGCATTCCTTTGCCGACAAAAAGCTTTTCAGGAGCATCAGTAACAAAATAGGTCCCATCTTTTTGTACGATAAGCACCCTATCGAATAACGAGACCATACATTGATTTGTACCCTGTTTTAATTCATAGCCAAGATATCCAGTGGAAGGATTATACTTGAGGGTCAAATCACGATTGGCGACCTCCCGTACATCCGTTTTTTCAAAAGAACCAATTTTAGTCTGGCGGGTGTGAGAAAAGGGGTCGGCCATCGCTTTCACATCGCGCAAATATTGGAGAGCATATTCGACGATATGTTCTACGTGCCAATCTATTTGTTGTACTCGTTCATTAATCCCCTCAATTTCCATCCGATTCTTCTCTATATCGAAAAGACTAATCCTACGAATAGGTATCTTTAATAACCGTTCAACATCTTCACTGCCTAATGGCCGGGACAATTGGTCGGCAAACGGTTTAAAGCCAGTAATAACAGCTTTTTCAACCTCATCTTGGGTTTTCTTCTGCTCAATACGTTTATAAATACGTTCTTCAACAAAAATCCGTTCTACGGTTCGAGCAAAGAGACGATCTAACAAATGGCTTTTTTCTAATGCTAGTTCCTTTTGTAGAACCTCTACCAAAAACTTGGCATGGAAGTGAATCATCTCTGATACCGGTATAATACGTGGCATATTTTCATGAATCACTAATGGATTTATCGAGATAGATCGTTCACAAGCGGTAAAGGCATAGAGGGCATCCTCCACTTCATGTGAATAGGTATTGCGCGCTAATGCAATCTCAATGTTAACTTTGTCAGTTGTAAAATCGTTGATGCTAGCAATTCGCAATTTACCCTTTTTAGCTGCATCCTCTACCGACTTAATCATTCTTTCGGTCGTCACACCATAAGGTAATTCTTCTATAGTAATGCGTTTAGGATCCTTCGTATTAAGCTTGGCTCGAACCAGAATTTTTCCAGTTCCATCGGCATAATTTGAAACGTCCATCAAACCACCGGTGACAAAATCGGGGAACAATTCAAATGACTTACCTTGTAAAACAGCTTCGAGAGCGTCAATAACCTCGATTAAATTATGGGGTAAAATACGGGTCGACATTCCTACGGCAATGCCTTCGGCTCCTTGCACAAGAACAACGGGTAATTTAGCGGGAAAAACAACAGGTTCTTTGTTTCTCCCATCATAGGAATCGATAAATTCGGTCAATTCAGGGTTGTAGAGGACCTTCTTGGCAAAGGGAAGAATCCGGCACTCAATATAGCGGGAGGCGGCGGCAGGGTCGCCTGTCATAATATTACCGAAATTCCCCTGTCGCTCTATAAACAACTCCATATTAGCCAAATTCACCAAAGCATCGCCGATTGAAGCATCCCCATGAGGATGGTATTTCATACAATGTCCAACCACGTTGGCGACTTTGTGAAATTTCCCGTCATCCATTTCAAAAAGGGAGTGTAAAATTCGTCTTTGAACTGGTTTTAGACCATCGGTAATGTCAGGGATAGCCCTGTCTTTAATAACATACGAGGCATATTCTAGAAAGTTTTGTTTAAATACTGTTTGAGCATGTGCCATTAGATGAGATTCTCCATGATGAATTCGTAGCGTTCGGGAGTGTTATCACCCATATAAAACTTCATCGTAAGGTGCATCTCCCGTGATGTTGAAATTGAAACAGGGATAAGGCGTATTTCATCCCCTATAAACTGGCGGAACTCTTTAGGATTAATTTCGCCTAATCCTTTAAAGCGGGTAATCTCTGCGGCCCTTAAACGAGCGACGGCCGCCTCCTTTTGGGCTTCATTGTAACAATATAAGGTCTCCTGCTTGTTACGAACTCGAAACAGAGGTGTCTCTAAGATAAATAAGCGGCCAGCCAACACAAGATCTTCGAAGTAGGTTAGAAAATAGGTCATGAGTAAATTGCGAATATGGAATCCATCGGTATCGGCATCGGTTGCTATGATTACTTTCCCATAGCGGAGCCCCTCAATTCCATTTTCCAAGCCTAGGGCAATCATAAGATTGTACAGCTCTTCGTTTTTGTAGATATCGGTCCGTTTCTTCTCAAATACATTGAGAACTTTCCCTCGCAGGCTAAAAATGGCTTGTGTATATACATCCCTCACACTCACCATAGAGCCTGAGGCTGAATCACCTTCGGTGAGGAATATCATCGAATTCTCCCCTTTCTCACCACTCTGATTTAGGTGATACTTACAGTCCTTCAGTTTGGGGATATTAAGAGAAACTTTTTTTGCTGCTTCACGTGCCGCCCCTTTGACAGCTGCCAACTCTTTTCGCAACCTTTCATTATTGGCAATCTTTTCCGATAACTTATCTGCATCTTCAGAGTTTTTCATCAGGAAGTCGACAATCGCTTCCCGCACTTCTTGCGTTATCCAAGTTCGAACTTCTGTATTTCCAAGTTTATTCTTAGTTTGGCTTTCAAAAACAGGATCCTGTAATTTTATGGAAATAGCGCCTGTCAACCCATCACGGACATCGGGAGCCGTATATGATTTCTTATAAAACTCATTTATGCCCTTAAGAATTCCCTCTTTAAAAGCCCACAAATGGGTTCCACCATCACTGGTATGCTGGCCGTTTACATAAGAGAAATAGTTTTCTCCATAATTTTTCGTGTGCGTAAAAGCAAATTCAATCCTTTCATTGCGGTAATGTATAATTGTATATAATCCGTCAGTACCAACTTGCTTATCAAGTAAATCAAGTAATCCATGCTTACTGGAAAAAATCTTTCGATTAAAATCGATTGAAAGTCCGGTATTTAAATAGGCGTAATTCCAAAGGCGTTCTTCTATAAACTCTTCACGGAAACTATAATCACCAAACATTATGCTATCATGATCGGGGATAAATTCAATGAGGGTTCCATCGGGTTCCTGAGATTTCCCTTTTTTCTGACTGACAAACTCACCTTTATTGAAGATGGCCTCAAAAAAGGCCCCCTCACGATAGGAGACCACTCTGAAGAAGGAAGAGAGTGCATTTACGGCTTTAGTCCCAACTCCATTCAATCCTACTGAAAACTGGAAGACATCATCATTAAATTTACCGCCGGTATTAATAATTGAGACACAGTCTATTACTTTACCTAAGGGTATACCTCGACCAAAGTCGCGTACACTTATT
>JAQVPY010000199.1 GCA_028701815.1 Bacteroidales bacterium
AGCTTTATTTATAGCTTTTGTGTTATGGCTTATTTTCCGTGATAACAGCTCGTCACAACGCATAGACACGCGTGCTGTAAGCGTAAGTACAGCTAAAGCAGGAGAATTTAACGACTACATACGTGTCAGCGGACAGGTTCAGCCCATAAGCACTGTACAGATAAGTCCTATGGAAGGCGGCGTTGTGGAAGAAATTATCAGAGAAGAAGGTAGCGAAGTTAAAAAAGGTGATATTATAGTCATATTGAGCAACGCCAACTTAGACCTTCAGATTTTGAACTCGGAGGCAGAACTCGCCGAAAAGGAAAATATACTTCGTAACACCATGATTTCCATGGAACAGCAAAAACTTAGCGTTGAGCAGGAACGTATTCAATACCAATTAGATACAAGGAGAAGCAAAAGAGCTTTCGAGCAAAATAAAGCGTTGTACGCAGATTCTCTCATATCAAAAGAAGTATATCTGCAAGCAAAAGAAGATTACGAGATAGCGATGGAAAAACTCAAATTGATATTAAATCGCCAGAAGCAAGACAGCCTTTATCGTTCCGTTGAAATAGAACAGATGCAGGAGAGTCTCGACAACATGCGTCTGAATATGAAGATGATACGTGAGCGTAAGGATAACTTGGCTGTAAAAGCCCCGATAGACGGCGAACTCGGATTACTCGATGCAGTTCTCGGTCAGAATGTTGCAAGCGGTATGAAAATAGGACAAATCAACGACTTGTCAAATTATAAAATTGAAGCTCAGATAGATGAACATTATATTGATAGAATAGTAACAGGTCTTGAAGCAACTTTCGACAGACAGGGTGAAACATTCAATGCTACTTTACGCAAAGTCTATCCTGAAGTTAGAGACGGGCGCTTCAAAGCCGACTTCAAACTTGCAGTAGAGCGCCCTGATAACATCCGCAGCGGTCAGACTTATTACTTAAATCTGCAACTCGGTCAACCTTCAGATGCCATATTGATACCTCGTGGAACATTTTATCAAAAAACCGGCGGAAACTGGATTTACGTAGTAGATGGTTCCGGAGATAAAGCAGTAAAACGCCAAATTAAAATAGGTCGCCAAAATCCTCAATATTATGAAGTACTCGAAGGATTGTCGGCAGGCGAAAAAGTCATAACATCAAGTTATGACAATTATGGCGATGTAGATGTATTATTATTCAATCAACAAGTGCAATAAATAAAATTAATAATTAACCAATAAATATATTTATCATGTTAAAAGTAGAAAATTTAGTAAAAGAATTCAGAACAGAAGAAATTATCACCACCGCTTTAGATAAAGTTTCTTTTGAAATTCAAGACGGCGAATTTGTCGCAATCATGGGTCCTTCAGGATGTGGAAAATCAACATTGCTGAACATTTTAGGTCTGTTAGACAACCCTACAAGCGGCACATACGAACTTTTAGACCAGGAAGTCGGACAGCTAAAAGAAAAAGACCGTACAAAATTCCGTAAGGGTAACATAGGCTTTGTATTCCAGAGCTTTAACCTCATAGACGAGCTTAATGTCTATGAAAACATCGAGCTACCGCTGATATATCTGAAAATCAAGGCATCAGAGCGAAAAGAAATGGTGGAAGCCATCATGAAGCGCATGGCGATCTCACACCGGCGCGACCATTTCCCGCAGCAGCTCTCCGGCGGACAGCAGCAGCGTGTCGCCATCGCCCGTGCAGTCGTTGCCAACCCCAAACTAATCCTCGCCGATGAACCGACAGGTAACTTGGACTCTAAAAACGGTCTCGAAGTAATGAACATGCTTACCGAACTGAACAAGGAAGGTACCACTATCGTGATGGTAACCCACTCACCGAAAGATGCCGGATTTGCTCAACGCACAATCAACCTGTTCGATGGGCGCATCGTTACGGATGTTACAAACGAATTATAATATATGTTGAGACGTACAGACATGCGTCTCAACATATATGAATAACAATATACTCAACGGAATCCGTATAGACTATGTGCATATCGTCTATACATTCGACCATGAATTAAATAAATTATTGCAAAATGAATAGAAATATCATAAACAGTTTCAAAAACATCTTCCGCCGTGGCAGTGGCAGCATCACCAAAATAATACTTTTGGGTATAGGACTTGCCATGGGGCTGACTCTGATTGCCAAGTTGTATTTTGAAAACTCCTACGAGAGTTTCGTACCTGACCGTAACCGAGTATATCGTGTTGTGCCACTGTATGAACAAAACGGCGAGAAGATGGAATATTACAGCACACCGGGAGCGATAGCTCCAGGCATAAAATTATATTCTGCTGCTGTGGAATCTGCAACACGTGTGACATACGCAGGAAGTGGGATAATCATCAAGAAGATTGAGGAAAAAGGTCAAGATACAAACAGTGATGGATTTTATTGTGAGACTATGGTTATAGCCGATTCGTGTTTCTTCAAGATATTTCCAAGACAGATATTAGCCGGCGATGCCGATAAGACTATGCAGGAGCCAAACACAGTATTGATTTCGAGGTCAATGGCTGACAAAATGTTGAATGGCATGAATAATAATTATAGTGATTTGATTGGTAAGGTTGTCGTTCCACAGTCTTATGAAAACAAAATGTTGACGATTGGGGCCGTTTATGATAATTTTCCGCATAATTCCGAGTTCGTAAATTTTGAAATTGTTATCCCTATTATATCTATCAAAGTATTTACTTGGGACGGCACAAACAACTGGATAGGTAACGACAGATATATGAGCTACATCAAACTCTTCCCCAATACTTCCGAAAAGGATGTCAGACTTGGTATTAACAAGATGTGTGAGGAACGCATCTTGCCCAACTTGTCGGAAGGTACAACCATAAACTACAATATCATTTCCCTGAAAGATTATCACACTTCTTTCAAAGAGGTGAAGCAAATCTGCCTTATCATGTTAATTTTGGCGATTGTCGTCCTCGTTGTTGCCATCTTAAACTACATACTCATCACGCTTTCGTCATTAGTGCGTAAGGCTAAGATGGTTGCCGTCCGCAAGTGTTACGGCGCTTCAAGAAACGACATCTATGCCTTGGTGTTCTCCGACACCTTTGTTGAGATGTTCATATCATTGCTGCTTGCTGTCTTTCTTGTATTTACTTTTGAAGGGACTGTGGAACGTATAGTCGGGACTTCGCTGTCTGGATTGTTATCACCACAAAGCATTGTTATACTGACAGTTGTACTATTAATTGTATTTCTGACATGTGGCATATTCCCTGCTGCAATATATTCTAAAACACCTGTTGCAACTGCATTTCGCAATTATAAAGAGAGTAATCG
>JAQVPY010000200.1 GCA_028701815.1 Bacteroidales bacterium
CGTCGCGACCCTTCTTATCACACAGGCAGTCGATGATGGAGTTCATGCCCTGATAGCCGAAGTTAAGCAGATAAGCTGCCGGTTTATGCTCGAAGGCGGCAAGTTCGTTTTCGAGTTGAACGTGATATTTAGTCTGTCCCGACATGGCGCGGGCACCCATCGGATAAGCCATACCGTATTTTGCACATGCGTCCGCGTCTGCTTTTCTGACAGCGGGATGGTTGGCTAAGCCGAGATAATTATTGATACTCCATACAAGACGTTCTTTTCCGTTGAACATCATGTGGGGACCGATTTCTCCTTCAAGTTGCGGAAAAATAAAATAGCCTTCTGCGGCTTGTTGATACTGTCCTAAAGGACCGGCATCATTTGAAAATTTTGCGAATAAATCCATACTTCTTTTCTTCTTTAATAATCAACTTGCAAAGGTATTAATTTTTTTGATTTTTTTACTACCTTTGCAGTCTCAAATAAAATTATATTGACAGTTATGTTATTATTAGATAAATTAGAGGCTTTATATAACAAATACAATGAGTTACAGGATGAGATTTCCCATCCTGAAGTCATCAACGATGTTAAAAGATATATCCGTATCAACAAAGATATCAAGGAATTGGAACCTGTTGTGAACGCATATAAGGAATATAATAATGTTATTGCTAACATTGAATCCGCGAAAGAGATACTTCAGACCGAGAAGGATGAAGAGATGAGGACCATGGCAAAAGAAGAGATTTCGGAGTTAACAGACAAGCGCGGTAAGATGGAAGAGGACATTCAACTGTTGCTGTTGCCCAACGACCCTCAGGACAGAAAGAATGCCATTGTTGAAATCAGAGCGGGTACCGGCGGCGATGAGGCGAGTATTTTTGCCGGCGACCTTTACAGAATGTATATCAAATATTTTGAGACAAGAAACTGGAAGATAGAGCCGGTGAGTGCAACATACGGTACCGTAGGCGGATATAAGGAAGTCATATTCAATGTGATAGGCGACCATGTTTACGGGCAGCTCAAATATGAGAGCGGCGTTCACCGTGTACAGCGCGTGCCACAGACTGAAACACAAGGCAGGGTTCATACCTCGGCAGCATCTGTCGCCGTATTACCCGAAGCCGATGAATTTGACATAGAATTGAAGCCGAGCGACATCAGAAAAGACACCTATTGCTCCTCGGGTCCGGGCGGTCAATCTGTAAACACCACCTATTCTGCAATTCGTCTGACCCATATTCCCACCGGAATCGTAGTTACATGCCAAGATCAAAAATCGCAAATCAAGAATCTCGACAAGGCGATGCAGGTCTTACGTACGAGAATCTTCGAACTCGAATATAAAAAATACCTCGATGAGATATCGAGCAAACGTAAGACAATGGTCTCTACCGGCGACCGTTCTGCAAAGGTAAGAACATACAACTACCCGCAAGGACGCGTCACGGATCACCGCATCAACCTGTCGCTGTATAACCTGCCCAACATCATGGACGGCGACATACAGGAGTTTATCGACAAACTGCAGATGGCCGAAAACGCCGAACGGCTGAAAGAATCGGTTGACGCGTAGTTTACAGTGGGAAGTGGACAGTGGTTAGTGGACAGTGGCGGCAACCCCAAGAAAAATGAAGAGAATTTAATTGAAAGATAAAACATGAACAGAGAAGATATCATAAACAACATCCTGCGCAAGTCGTCGTTCCTTTGTGTGGGACTCGACAGCGACTACGCAAAACTGCCACAATGCGTCATGACGACGGAAGACCCTATCTTTGAATTTAACAAAAGAATCATCGACGCGACACATAAATATACAGTGGCCTATAAGCCTAACATAGCATTCTATGAAAGTCGCGGCGCAAGCGGATGGCTATCTCTCGAAAAAACCGTGAAATATATCAGAGCCGTGGACAACAGCATATTTATCATCGCTGACGCTAAACGCGGCGACATCGGCAACACGTCGAAACAATACGCCATCGCGTTCTTCGAAACAATGGACTTCGACGCTATCACCGTCGCTCCTTATATGGGTAAGGACTCGGTAACTCCTTTTATGCAGTTTAAGGACAAATGGGTAATCCTTCTCGCCCTTACTTCCAACGAAGGCGCCTTCGACTTCCAGTTCCTCGAAAGAAGAAGCACGCCCGACAATAATACCGGCGACAGACTGTTCGAGACGGTGATAAAAACTTCAAATACATGGGGCGGCACACCCGAAAATATGATGTTCGTAGTAGGAGCTACCAAGGCTGAAATGCTTGCCGACATCCGTAAAATCGCTCCCGACAACTTCTTACTCGTGCCGGGCGTAGGTGCCCAGGGCGGCAGCCTCGAAGAAGTTTGCAAATACGGACTCACTAAAGATGTGGGACTGCTCGTAAACTCCTCCCGCGGAATCATCTTCGCATCGAAAGATCACGATTTCGATACCGTCGCCGGCGAAAAAGCTCATGAACTTCAGCAACAGATGAGCGAAATCCTTATCAATGCGAGATAATCACACTAAAACACTAAGGCACTGACACACAGATACTTATATAGCATATAAAACATTGACAATCAATAGATTATAAACATAAAAACCATCATGGCAGATTTAAAAAAGTTAGCATTAAAATATCACGCCGAGCCGATACCGGGCAAGTTGGAAGTAATACCTACAAAATCGAGTGATTCTCAACTCGACCTCACATTAGCATATTCGCCGGGGGTAGCATATCCCTGTCTCGAAATCGAGAAGAATCCTGACGACATATATAAATACACCGGCAAGGGCAACCTTGTAGCCGTAATTTCGAACGGCACGGCTGTATTAGGTCTTGGCGACATAGGTGCTGCGGCTGGTAAGCCGGTGATGGAAGGAAAGGGATTTCTTTTTAAAGTCTTCGCAGGCATAGATGTCTTCGACATAGAAATCGACGAGAAGGATCCTCAGAAAGTCATCGATGCCGTAAAGGCCATTGCAGGGACCTTCGGGGGAATAAACCTTGAAGACATAAAGGCTCCGGAATGTTTTGAGATAGAAGAGAGACTGAAGGCGGAGCTCGACATCCCCGTGATGCACGACGACCAGCACGGCACGGCAATGATAACAGGTGCCGCGCTGCTCAACGCCGCTGAGATCGCCGGCAAGAAGCTCTCCGAGATGAAGCTCGTAGTCAACGGCGCAGGTGCTTCAGCTTTCGCATGTTCCAAGATATATATGAGTCTGGGCATCAAGCACGAGAACATCGTGATGGTAGACAGCAAGGGCGTCATCAACAAAAAGAGGACGAACCTGAATAAATAC
>JAQVPY010000048.1 GCA_028701815.1 Bacteroidales bacterium
CACAACGATTCAATCAGATATTTTCCTATCAGTCCCGCATGCCAGGAAGTGCCACAGGCAAGAATAATAAAACGCCCGGCATTTAACAGCTGGTCTCTATAATCGATAACAGCCGACAAGGCGACGGAGTTGTTATCCACATTAATACGACCGCGCATACAATTATTTAAACAATACGGCTGATCAAATATCTCCTTAAGCATAAAATGCGGATAGCCGTCTTTCTCCAATTGTCCTATATCTAATTTAATCTGTTGGATTTTAGGATTTACAGTGGCATTATCAAGATCTATAATTTTGATATCCTCTCCCTTTTTTATAATAGCCACCTCTCCATCTTCAATATAGATTACATTTTTTGTATATTCCACTCTCGGCGACGCATCAGAAGCGATGATAAATTCATTTTCACCTATTCCGACAACCATGGGACTACTTTTACGAGCAGCAATTATCTGATCCGGATTATTCTTATCCAATATCACTATTGCATAAGCTCCTATCACCTGTTTTAACGCCAGCACTACGGCATCACTCAACTCTAAATTATGTTTCTCTTGAACATATTGAATGAGTTGAACGAGCACCTCAGTATCCGTATCGCTTTTAAAAGCATAGCCTTGCGCCTGCAGTTTATTCTTTATGTCTGTATAATTTTCGATTATGCCGTTATGAACAATAGCCAGACGTCCGTTGGAAGAGCAGTGAGGATGGGCATTAACCTGACATGGTTCCCCATGTGTTGCCCAACGTGTATGGGCGATGCCCACGGTGCCGGAGACATCTTTACCGTTTGCGAGAGCCTCCAAATCGGAGACTTTGCCTTTTGATTTATATAAATTTAGCTCGTTATTTGAGTTTAAAAGAGCTACTCCAGCGCTGTCGTATCCGCGATATTCAAGATACTTAAGGCCCTTAATAAGAATAGGATAAGCTTGCTTATTTCCTATATAGCCGACAATTCCACACATTGATTCAAATATTATATTCCGTATTTTTCGGTGATTTTCCTTTTGGTCAACAAAAAAATGATGTGCAAAGAAAATAAAAAAATTTGAATTATAATAATTTCTTCTCTAAAAACCTGTCCAGAACATCTCCCAAAAGCGATGTTCCATCTCTTCCCAGGTCTGACGCGTAGCGCCGGCGAAATCCGAAGTATAGCTATTCAACATTGTCTGAGCTTCTTTAAGCTTATCATCTTTCAGGAGTTTGGCCACCTGCTTTTCGAGAGACGGCAACTCGGAGACGGCTTTTTCTTCATAACGCCGAACGTTCTTCATCATGATGTCTTTGGTATAGCCCCATTTTATTTGGGCCAGTTTGTTAGCCTTGCGATAATGCCACAGCACTGCATCGTCGCTGTATCTAAAATGGCCGCAATGGTTAAAGCCGGCCGGCAGACGTGTCTCTCCGGCATAGATAGGGATTCGTGGACTTTGTCCCGGGTTCTCCAGCGAAAACCAGCAGAGTCCTCCTATAGCATCGGGCAGCCAGTCGCGACACTGTATGATTGTAGAATAGGAGCACCACGACATAGCAACTCCACGATAGAACGTTACAGTTTCCGGTTTCAAAAGATTGTACATATCCCTTTCGCTTTTACCCATCCACGGGTTTGCGTTTGGACAAACGACTGTATCGCAAATCATCGCTCCCTTTTCGTCTTTATGCTGAGTAGGATATAGCAGATTTTGGGTCTGACTCAAAACAGAGCCCTCATAGTCTGCACGGAAGAGTTCCATAACTTTTCTGACATCGACTTTTTCTTCCGGTTTTACGGAAAACGGCAATTCTATTGAATCGATGGAGAGATTCAACGACGGTGCAAGTTCATTAAAGATATACCACTCGCGTTCTCTATGGTTTTTACCGTCACCATAGCTTGAGGTGAAGACTTTCCACCAGATAAGGTCGCCTTTGCCATCCCACAGACCGTATTTTTTAGCCACTTCTTCGATATTATCGGAACAAATGAAATTATCTTTATCTTTTCGCTCGAGTTTGCCTATTCTTGGGATATTGCAGCTAACGGCAACATGATCATCAGGGACACGTTTAGCCACCCAGATGCCGCCAATTTTGTCAGGACCTTCACCCAGAATTTCAAGCTGCCATACCTCTTTTTTATCGGCTATAGTGATACATTCTCCTCCGTCGCCATAGCCGTATTCCTTTATCAGTTCGCCTATCAGATTAATGGCATCGCGGGCGTTATCGCAACGTTGCAGAGCCACGCGTTCCAACTCTTCAATCAGGAACATGCCGGATTCATTCACGAGTGTGTCGGGTCCTGAAAAAGTGCTCTCTCCTATAGCAAGCTGTTTTTCATTCATACACGGATAAGCGGTATTCATATAAGCGTAGGTGTGAGGCACTTCGGGGATTTCTCCTGCCAGAAAGACATTTTCCATACTTGCGGGAGTTTCCGTATGCATGGTGCCCTTATAAACCTTGTGCATGGCTCCTTCTTCATGATCCTGAGCCGGCTCCATCGTCACCCAGGTACGATAACGACTGTCGCAGGTATGAGAAGTAATCACTGAGCCGTCAGCAGAAGCCTTGCGCCCTACCATAATCGAAGTACAGTTAGCACCAACTAGTTCTTCAGAATCTTGTCCCTGAACAAAAACAGCCATAAGGCTTAGCATACAAAACGCCAATAATCTTCTGATTTTCATATATTTATATTTTATAAATTATTAAATTATATAATTATTTCAATCTTCACATTCTTTAACTTGCAAAGATAGTTTTAAAATCCCAATTCATTATTTCTATTTTCTAATTAAAAGTTATCTTTGCATATTATTCTATTTTTATGAAAAATATCATATTACAAAAATTGGATGAAGATGTAAGAACGGAGGAATCCTTATCTTCGTGCATGAGTTGCGGCGTATGCACCGCAATTTGTCCCGCGGCAGAGTTTTACAAATACGATCCGAGGGTGATATGTACTACGGTTCAATCGCGCGACGTTGCTGAAATAGAGAAGCTTTTAAAGAGTGATGTGATTTGGTACTGCGGGCAATGTATGTCGTGCAAGACAAGGTGTCCTCGCGGCAATGCGCCGGGCGGGCTGATTACCGTTTTACGCAGGATCTCGCAAGAGTTGGGATATTTTGTAGAAAGTGAAAAGGGGCGTCAGCAACTCGCTATCGAGCGCACGGTAGGGCAGAACATTGTAAAGCACGGCTATTGTGTGTCTCCCGACCTTGTAAGACCGGAACTACATCCCGAACAAGGTCCCAACTGGAAATGGTTTAGAAGAAACATCAAGGAGGTGGCACCTAAGTTTGGCGCCGTATATAATGAAGAGAAAGCAGGTTCTCTTCGCAAAATCAATGAAAAAGACCTCGATGAATTGCGGGAAATTTTTAATGTCACCGGTGGCACCGACTTATATAATCAAATAGAAAACTGCTCTGCCGAAGTAGCAGAAAAATTACAAATTCCATTCGAAGACGATTATTTTATGAAAGTCTATACCGAAGATAATGGAACTCACACTAAAGACTCACATCAGGTATGAACAGACATCACTGGATAGAATATCAAAAGGCTGTTGCTCCCGACCATTATTTTTTCGGGAGGAGCTGTATTCGTCAGACATTTTTTACCGGTTCGGAAACAGCCTTCATCGACATCGTCGAGAAGGAGTTAGGTCTCGACATCTGTGATGACGCACGTCAACACACATGTACCGGCATAGGATATCACTCCGACATCATCCCCTTTTTAACGACCTCTACGGTGATAGCGCGACTTTTCGCACTTATGACCGAGAAGGGTTATAAAAATTACGTTCCTTCATGTATCACGACATTCGGACTGATGTCGGAAATTCTTGAAACATGGGAACATTTTCCGGAGACCCTGGCTCAAACTCGCGAAGCCTTGTACAAGGCTACCAAACGCGAATTTGAAGTCCCCGAAAATATCAGCCACCCCTGTGACATCATATATAAGTATCGCAATGAGCTGAAACAGAAGATGAAATATCAGCTTGTCGACAAAAACACCGGAGAACCGCTAAAAGTTGTTGACCACATAGGCTGTCACTACGCAAAGATATTCCCTACTAAGGGCATCGGCGGCGCAGAATTTCCGGAAGTTCTTTCAGGCATGGTGGAATCGTGGGGCGGCAGCATCGTAGATTATGCCGAAAGGCGTCAGTGCTGTGGTTTCGGATTTAGAAACTATCTAGTACAAGCCGACAGAGGATATTCTGTAAGCAACACATACAAAAAACTTGAGTCGATGGCCCCTTATGAGCCCGACCTCATCGTATGCAACTGCCCGGGCTGCACCATGTTTATCGACAAATGGCAATATACCATAGCCGAGATGGAGGGTAAAACTTTCGATAAATATGGCTACGGCATCCCCGTTCTCACCTACGAAGAGCTGGCAGGTCTGCTCCTTGGCTATGACCCTTGGAAACTCGGCTTCCAGATACACCAGGTTCAGATTGAACCTCTGCTCGACAAAATCGGCATAAAATATAATCCGGAAGAAAAATTTGCAAGCGCTTCCGGCAAACAACTTATACCCCCTGAAAAACCTGTTAATCTAAAAGTATAGCTATGGAAAAGTTTGATATTATCATTATCGGCGGCGGCCCAGCAGGCTTAAATGCGGCCATGCGCCTTTCTAATATGAACTATAAAACCCTCGTGCTTGAAAAAGAAAAAGTCATCGGCGGCAAACTCAACCAGTGGGACAAACTGTTTCCCGACTTTACGCCGGCTATCGACGTACTGAAATACCTGACAGAGAATATCAAACAGGAAAACACACAGATAAGCACCAGCACCTCTGTAACAAAGATAGATAAGAGCGACAATCTCTGGAAAGTCACCGACAGCAACAATAACGAATATCTGGCCGACGCAGTTCTTATCACTACGGGATTCGACGTCTTCGACGCCCGCCGCAAGGAAGAATACGGATATGGCATTTATCCCTGCGTTATCACTTCTGTTGACCTCGAAAAGATGTTAGAGACGGGCACAATCAACTTCCCCATAGAGACAAGTGACCGGCGCCGCCGCATCGCGTTTATCCAATGTGTCGGTTCCCGCGACGAAAAATCAGGCAATCACTTCTGCTCTCGTAACTGCTGCATCTGCGCTGTAAAACAGGCTATTGAAGTAAAAGAGGTCGTCCCTGACTCTGACGTTTACTGCTTTTATATGGACTTAAGAATGTTCGGACAACATTATGAAGAACTTTACCGCCGTTCGCAACAGGAGTTTAATGTTAACTTTGTCAGAGGCAGAGTTTCTGAGATAGCCCCTACTTTCGACAACAGAGTGGTACTTAAGGCTGAAGACACTTTGCTGTCGCGCCCTGTAAAAATGACCTTCGACCTCGTTGTTCTCATGGTCGGCATGAACCCATCAGAGGGCACAAAGACACTGAGCTCTCTTCTCGACATCAACGATGAATACGGCTATGTAGTAAGTCAAGACGAGCATGTCGCAGACAACCTTACCAACAAGGCGGGAGTTTTCGTCGCCGGGACATGCAAACGTCAACTGACAGTGCCGGAAACGATGAAAGATGCTGACTCTGCTGCTATTGAAATTGCAAACTTCCTAAATCGCAGATAAGATGATAAAATTCGGATACGCTCCCGTTGTAAGCAGAACTTTAGACCTCGACTCTTCCGACTTTTCCTTGCGCGACGAGTTGATAAGAGAAGTTCCTTCTTATAAGAAATGTATTGGCTGCGGCGGCTGCACCTCTACTTGCTCCGCTCATCAGCATACGGAATTCAGCATCTTGAGATGCAATATGCTCTTCCGCCGTGGAAAATATGATGTCCTGGAAAAAGAACTGGACAAATGCATGCTCTGCGGAAAATGCCTTCTTGTCTGCCCCCGCAATGTCAACACTCGTGATATGATTATCAAAATGAGATTGTTAGTACAACATAAAAACAAAAAGCAATAGCCATGGATACAACAATGTACAATCCCTTTGTTATGCCATTCGCATTCGGTGTGGTCATACTTTTTCTTAACCTCATCATCAGTTTTGTTACATGGCTGTACAATCTTAGCAAGACACAAAGAAAACAGGTCGGCCGACATATTATTTCATGGCGGACTCTCGCCGCAATCTGGGAATGCCTTCGCGAATGTCTGCTACACAGAAATATCTTTAAAAGAAACCCGGTCCTCGGCTACATGCACTGCAGCCTCGCCTTCGGATGGTCTCTCCTTATCATCGTCGGCAAATTCGAAGCCTCCACATACAGCGGCAGCTTTTTCACCAACCCGTGGCTCGCGATATTTTTCAGATATTTTGAAGACCCATCTCGCATCTTCCCCCACAAAGAGCTGTTTACTTTTTTGATGGATTTTCTGCTCGCCGTTGTCCTTTCAGGACTGCTGCTTGCTGTAATCAAACGTTTCTACTCACGTCTGATGGGGCTCAAAAAAGCCACACGCCATACTCCATCCGACAGGATTGCCCTCATATCTTTATGGTGTATCTTTCCATTAAGACTCGTAGCTGAAAGCCTCGTCGCCGGCTACCGCAACAACGGTGGCTTTCTGACTCAAAGTCTCGGCAACCTGTTAGCACCGTTTAACCTTCCCATCGACCCGATCTGGTGGGCTTATTCCATAGCACTGTGCCTGTTCTTTATCTTTATGCCTTTTACAAGATATATGCATATCTTCACTGAAATACTGCTCATATTCCTCCGTAAATGGGGCGTGGTGGAAGAAGACAAAAAGACAGGCTATACCGACGTAGAACTCGCCGCATGTTCCCGCTGCGGTATATGCATCGACGTATGCCCACTTAATACCGCCGCCAAAATCAACGATACACAATCGGTATATTTCATTCGAGATATAAGAGATAATGTCATAAGCCACAGGATAATAAACGACTGCCTGCTGTGCAATCGCTGCGTCGAAGCATGTCCCGTCGGCATCAAATCCACAAAGATTCGACAGATATATAGAGAGAAAAAGTCATTTGAAAACAAACAATATTACGATTATCTTAATCCTGCCGCGACCGGTTCTACAACTTCCGGCAATAAAAGCCCAAAAGTGCTATATTTCGCCGGCTGTATGTCGCACCTCACCCCCGGCATCATCGACTCCATGAAAAAAATCTTCAAGGCAGCCGGTGAGGACTTCGTCTTTGTAGATGAAGATAAAAATATCTGCTGCGGACGCCCCCTGCGTCAACAGGGCTTTTTAGACCAGGCAAATACGCTGATGGCAAAGAACGTTCAGTTGTTCAATTCTTATAATGCCGAAATCCTCGTCACCTCCTGTCCTATATGCTATAATTCCTTCAAGACTGAATATAAAGACCTAAATATCAAAGTAATGCATCATACGCAGTATATCAACATGCTTATTGAAGAAGGCCGTCTGCAAGTAAACCACAGCGACAAGACATTTGCATATCATGACCCGTGTGAGATCAGCAGAGAAGAAAACAGAATCTTTGAAGAGCCCCGTAACATTCTTAGAGCAGCCGGCACATTATTACCGCTGACTAATGAAAAAGCCGACGCCTTATGTTGTGGCAGCAGCCTCGGCAACACAGTGCTTAGCACTGAACAGATCGAGGACATCCGCAATCAGGCCATGGACGTTCTTACAAAAGATAATCCCGACTATATTGTAACCTCCTGCCCGCTATGCAAAAAGACATTCAAAAAAGGACTCCGCAACGGTCCCGAAGTCAAAGATATAGCCGAAATTATCATTATGGGTTAATTGTTAATTAAAAAATAGTATCTTTGCAAAAATTATTCTACTCAAATGGGCGTTAAAACATATAGACGGTTATTCAATTGCTTAATATATTAGATATTAGCAGCAATTACTATATCCTTTATTAACCGTTATATTTTTTAATCAATTAACCCAAAAACAATCATGAATAATAATATTTCTTCGAATCTTTCCGCACGTGTTATGCGTTTGCGCGAAGAGACCTTCAATATCCAGCCATCATTATCTATCGAACGCGCGCTGATAGAAACCCGATTTTATAAGGAAAACTACGGCAAATACCCTATCCCTGTTCTTCGCGCGCTCAATTTTCTTGAGATATGCAAGCAAAAGACCATTTATATCGGTGAAGGAGAATTGATAATAGGAGAACGCGGGCCAAAGCCCAAATGCGTACCCACGTTTCCGGAACTGACATGCCACAGTGTTGAAGACCTGCATATTCTTAACACACGTGAGTTGCAACCATATTCCATTTCTCAGGAAGATATCGACACATACGCGCGTGAAGTTATTCCCTACTGGCACGGACGCAGCCAGAGAGAACGTATCTTCGAACATGTTCCTGAATCATGGAAGACTGCTTACCTCGCCGGTATTTTCACCGAATTTATGGAACAAAGGGCTCCCGGACATACCGCATTGGACGGTAAGGTATATAAATACGGACTGCTCGACTTGAAAGAGCGTATCAATAACGAGATAGGCAACCTCGATTTCATAAACGACGCCGAGGCTACCGACAAACAGGAAGAGTTGACGGCGATGGCTATTTCATGCGATGCTGCCATTCTGTTCGCTGAACGGCATGCTGATTTAGCCGAGAAGATGGCTCTCACGGAGCCAAACCCCACACGCGCCGCAGAACTGTCGCAGATTGCCGAGATCTGTCGTTGGGTCCCCGCTCACGCCCCACGCAACTATTGGGAGGCGATACAGATGTACTGGTTTATTCACCTCGGCACTATCACGGAGTTGAATGGATGGGATGCAATGAACCCGGGTCATTTCGATCAGCACCTGACACCTTTTTATGAAAAAGATATTACCACCGGTATACTAACCCGTGAACAGGCTAAAGAGCTGATGGCTTGTTTCTTTATCAAAGTTAACAACCATACGGCTCCGCCAAAAGTCGGAATTACCGCCAAAGAAAGCGGTACATACAACGATTTCACAAACCTGAATATAGGTGGAGTAAAAGTCGATGGCAGCACCGGCGTCAGCGAGGTCTCATATATCATGCTCGAAACAGTCGAAGCTCTGCATATCCTCCAGCCTGGCAGTTCTATTCATATCAGCAAAAATACTCCTGAAGACTTTCTGCATGCCGGCTGTAAAGTCATCCGCCGCGGCTACGGCTACCCGTCGGTATTTAATACCGACACATATATTAAAGAGCTGACACGCCAGGGCAAAACACTGCAAGACGCTCGCGAAGGAGGATGCAGCGGCTGTATAGAAGTCGGCGCTTTCGGAAAAGAAGCATATATATTGACCGGCTATCTAAACGTTCCCAAAATACTTGAAATTACCCTCAACAACGGCTTCGACCCGATATCGGGACAGCAGATCGGACTTAAAACAGGCAGCGGTTTCAATGATTTTGAAGATCTATACGCCGCTTTCTTGAAACAAATACATTATTTTGTCGACCTCAAAATCCATGTCAGCAATTACATTGATAAGATGTTTGCCAAATATGCGCCGGCACCTTTCCTCTCTCTGTTTATCGATGACTGCATTGCAAAAGGTCGCGACTACTACAACTGCGGACCGAGATACAATACCAACTACATCCAGTGTACCGGTCTCGGCACTGTTACCGACAGCCTGTCATCGATTAAAAAGCATGTTTTTGAAGAAAAACGCTGGACTATGGATCAGTTACTGAAAGCATTATCAGACAATTTCGAAGGGCATGAGGTAATGCGTCAGACTATCATAAACAGAACGCCTTTCTTCGGCAATGATGACGACTACGCCGATGATATTGCTGTCAGAATATACAACGACTTGTTCGATGCTATCGAAGGCAAGCCGAACACCAAGGGAGAATGTTTTCATATTGACATGCTTTCCACGATCTGCCACGTATATTTCGGCAAGGTTACCGGAGCAACTCCTAACGGTCGCTTTGCAAACAGAGCTATCTCCGACGGCACTTCTCCGGAACACGGAGCTGACACACACGGGCCTTCTGCTGTGGTGAAATCCCTCGGAAAGCTCGACCAGACTAAGAGTGGCGGCACTTTATTAAATCAGCGTTTCATGCCTAATATGCTCAAAAGCGATGAAGACATTGCAAAGCTGACTGCCTTAATCCGCAGCTACTTTGCCTTAGGCGGTCACCACATACAATTCAACATCATAGACACGGAGACCTTATATGATGCGCAAAAGCATCCGGAGGAATACCGCGATTTATTAGTCAGGGTTGCCGGTTACAGCGATTACTTCAACGACATGAACCTCGACTTGCAGATGGATGTCATAACCCGTACCGAACAAAATTCTTTTTAACATGCTTGTCTTCGATATAAAGCGTTACGCTATCCACGACGGTCCGGGGATACGTATAACCATCTTCATGAAGGGATGTCCCTTATCGTGTGTATGGTGCCATAATCCTGAGGGTATTTCTTCGAAAAAGCAGAAGTTATACAACAAGAAAAAATGTATAGGATGCAGGGCGTGTATTGCAGCTTGTCCTGAGCATGCTATAACGCTGACGACAGAAGGTATTGTTACCGATTCGAGCCGTTGCACCGCCTGCGGGGAGTGTGCCAGGGTATGCCCCACCTTGGCGTGTGAAATCTCCGGCAGTGAATACACTACGGAAGCCCTAATGCAAGAGATAGAGAAGGAGCGTATTTTCATAGAGCAGTCGGGCGGCGGGGTTACGATCTGTGGCGGAGAACCGTTGCTTCACCTGGAACCTCTACTCGACCTTTTAAAGCAGTGCGGCAAGGCAGGCATCCATCGTGCAGTCGATACCACACTCTTCGCCAAGCCTGATATTGTGAAGGAAGTCATGGATAACTGCGAGTTATTTCTGATAGATCTCAAGAACATGGATTCGGAGAAGCACAGACAATTTTGCGGCGTCCCCAATGAGATGATTCTTTCGAATATTAAGATGGTTGCCGAAGCCGGGCACGATTATATCATCCGCATTCCTATGATAGAAGGCTTCAATGCCGATGAAGAGAACGTCACGCGCAGCGCGGAGTTTTTAGCGTCGTTGCCGAAAGCTCCGATAAAGGTAGAGCTGCTGCCATACCATGACATAGCTAAAGGCAAGCACGAGAAATTAGGCACCGTTTACAATCCGCACGGTTACGCATTTGCAGCACCGGATATAGAGAAATTCCACGCGCTAACCAAACGAGACTTCGGCAAGTCCATTCTCAGCTATAACGCTCCGGAATCCGGACAACCCAAACCCTAATTGCTGCAAAGCAGCAATGCCCACCGCCTTGGAGTAGTGAACGTTAAGAAAAATAATGGTGCTCATTATTTATAATTACCGATTTATTAACATCTTACAAAATCAAATAAAATTAGGTGACGAAGTAAGGGATAATCAGACGCTTATGCGCAAACTTGCTCCGTTACAAAACATCAACGATCATTATCCGAAGTTCCTCCTCACATTAGACGAGGACCCGGCTGTCGACTATGATGGCATCCGCAGAATTAATGCATTGAATTGGTTGTTAGATGGATAGCATCGAATACACCTTCTGCAGCGAGGCGATCATATAATCGATTTCTTCGAGGGTGTTATAGATGGCGAATGAGGCGCGGACGGTGCCGGGTATGCCGTAAAACTGCATTACGGGCTCTGCACAGTGATGTCCGGTACGGACAGCTACGGAAAATTTATCGAGTAAGATGCCGGTGTCGTATGGATGGATACCTTTTAAAAGAAATGAAATAGCACCCGCTTTGTGCGCAGATGTGCCGATGATACTGACATATCCGAGATCATTGAAGCGCTCGGCACAATAGTCGAGAAGACGAGATTCGTGGGCTGCTATGTCTTCGTAACCGACAGATTCCATAAATTCCATGGCTTTAAATAAGCCCATGGCATCGCCAACATTTGGGGTACCGGCTTCAAATTTAAACGGGAGGACGTTATAGGTAGTCTTTTCAAAAGTGACATGCTGTATCATCTCTCCCCCGCCCTGATATGGTGGCATTGCATCAAGCCAACTCTTTTTACCATAAAGAACTCCTATGCCCATTGGCGCATACATCTTATGTCCCGAAAAACAGTAGAAGTCGCAGTCGAGATCTGTAACGTCAACTTTTATATGAGATATCGCCTGTGCGCCATCGACAAGGACAGGCACGTTCTTTTCGTGGGCAAGCTTTATAATTTCCTTGACGGGGCAAACGGTTCCGAGGGCATTGGAGACATGCGCTATGGCGACAATCTTTGTCTTTGAGGTGATAAGTTCCGGCAGCATTTCAATATTGATATCGCCGTTCTTATCTATAGGGATAACTTTCAATACGGCATGTTTCCGTTCACAGATCATCTGCCAGGGGACGATATTCGAGTGATGTTCGAGTGCCGAGATCAGCACTTCGTCTCCCTCATTGATAAAAGCCTGTCCGAAAGATTCAGCCACAAGATTTATCGACTCTGTGGTCCCTCTTGTAAAGATCACCGTCTCCGGTTGCGGGGCATTAATAAAAGAGGCAACCTTTGTTCTGCATTTCTCGTACTTTTCCGTAGCGTACTGACTGAGAAAATGAACGCCACGATGGATATTACTATTCTCTTCCGTATAATATTTAACAAGCTCGTCTATAACCTGTTGCGGCTTCTGCGTTGTCGCAGCATTATCGAAATACACAAGGTCATGACCGTAGATTTTCTTTGTCAGGATCGGAAACTGTGCGCGAATATTAGAGATATCCATACCGAAAAAATTTAATTAGTTGCATTTCGCTAACGGGTCATTGATTTTAGAGTCGCTGCAGCGGATGATGCAGTTATCGCATGCCGAGAGTTCGCCGTTGAGACGTTTCTTCACAAGGTCGTTAACGCGGAGTTTTATTTTATCGATTTCTATTTTGGAGACGACTTCTCCGATAAAGGCGTGCATAAGCAGCATTCTTGCGTGGTCGAAAGAGATGCCGCGAGTCTGCATATAGAACATTGCCTCCTCATCGAGTTGTCCCACGGTAGCGCCGTGACTGCATTTAACATCGTCGGCATAGATTTCGAGAAATGGTTTGGCAGAAGCCTTAGCCGTATCTGTAAGAAGCAGATTTTTATTTAC
>JAQVPY010000201.1 GCA_028701815.1 Bacteroidales bacterium
GGTAGAATGCGGCCATAACGTCGTCATTCTCCTCGACTCTATCACCCGCCTCGCCCGCGCCTATAACACCGTTTCCCCTGCTTCAGGTAAAGTACTTTCCGGAGGTGTCGAAGCCAACGCCCTGCAAAAACCGAAACGTTTCTTCGGAGCTGCAAGACAAATCGAAGGCGGCGGCTCGCTTACCATCCTCGCTACAGCTCTTATTGACACCGGATCCAAAATGGACGAGGTTATATTCGAGGAATTTAAAGGAACGGGGAATATGGAGCTCCAACTTGACAGAAGGCTATCCAACAAAAGAGTTTACCCCGCAGTTGATATCATGGCTTCAGGTACAAGGAGAGAGGACTTGCTCATGCCTAAAGAAATATTACAGCGTATCTGGATCATAAGGAAACATCTCGCTGACATGACTCCTGTCGAAGCTATGGAGTTTATGCGCGACAGAATGCAAAACACCAAATCTAACGCGGAATTTCTCGCATCAATGAACGGCTAAGCCGCCTTCCGGACTAACTTTATCGGTTATTTATTATAAGGTGAAAAATATTCATTATATTTGCATCTTATAATATTTGACTCGATCATGAAGGAAATTAAAGCATTTAGAAATTATTCCACATTCTTCGGAGACGAAAAAACCGAAGAGACAGATTACCTTTACCAGGAAACAACTTACGACGATAACGGTAATATCACCGCAGAAGTTACTTACGATAAAGATGGTAATATCTCTAATCGTACCATCTCCGAATACGACGATAAAAACAGACTCGTAAGAGAAGAAAAATCCGACGACGACGCTACGGAAATCAAAGAGTTTACTTATAAAGAAGACATACTCGTAAGCGAATCATACGAGATGAAAGATGTCTTTAAGGAAATTAATCTATACGAATACGACGATAACGGGACAGTTACCACTAAAACATCTTTAGATGAAGACGAAGAAGTAACGGGACATAAATTCTATAAATACGACAACGACCTTCTCATTACCGTCATCAATGAAGAAGACGGTGAGGAAAATGTCGAATACGAGTATAAATACGACGAAAACAGAGATAGAATAAAGACGATCTATCATAATATGGAAAACAAAAAGCTCGTCACCGACTATACTTATTACAACCATCTTCTCATTAAGACTAAAAGTATGAACGAATTCGGAGGCATAGAATTTATTGAAGAAAATACTTACGACGAGAAACAACGCATAATCAAAGCCGTTAGAAAAGAGCCCGACGACACAAATACCTTCATCTTTGATTTCGACGATGAAGGTCGACTATTTCACTACTCCGTTACTAATAACAGAGGAGAGATTATTAACGAAACAACCAGACAATATGAAAACGGAGAAATAGCCTTTTCCGAAACAACTCTCTTCTTCTCCAACCTCAATAAAAAAGATATTATTAAAACGACATATCATATCCAATAAGAAAACCATGAAAAAGATTCTAATCCCTACATTAATTTGCATTATGATGATGAGTATTTCTTGCAAAAACACTAAAAAACAAAGACCCGACTACCCTGTGACTGCAAAGGTAGAACAAGTTGACGACTACTTCGGCACCATGGTAGAAGACCCATACAGATGGCTCGAAGACGACATGTCGGAACAGACTGCAGAATGGGTCAAGGCTGAAAACAAGGTCACTTTCGACTACCTCAACCAAATTCCATTCAGGGATAAGATGAAAGAAAAGCTCACCGCTCAATGGAATTATCCTAAATCAGGCTCTCCTTTCAAATATAACGGCAGATGGATGATGTATAAGAATACGGGACTACAAAACCAAAGCGTGCTGTTCCTATTGAAAGATATCAACGATAAAGATGGCGAAATTCTACTCGACCCTAATACCCTTTCGGATAACGGTACCGTAGCTCTTTCAGGCATCGCAGTAAGCAAGGATGGCAAAACATTGATATACAGCATCTCTCGTGAAGGCAGCGACTGGAATGAATTTTTATTCATGGATATAGACTCACGTGAAAATCTCGAAGACCACTTGAAGTGGATAAAGTTTTCCAACATTGAGCCCTATAACGATGGCGTAATATACAGCAGATTTCCGGAACCTAAAGAAGGCGACATGCTGAAAGGCACTAATGAAAACGGCATGGTGTACTTCCATAAGCTTGGAACCCCACAAACCGAAGACATCCTCTTGTATTCCGAACCGCAAAACCCGCTCAGATCATTTAACATTTATGTCTCCGATGACGAACAATATATGTTTCTATACAGCTCGGAATCCACATCCGGCAACGCACTTGCCTTCAAGAAAACAGGCGACAAGAATTTTATTCCTATCATCACCGAATGCGAAAACGACTATTCCGTTATTGATGTAGTAAACGGAAAATTTTATATTTATACCAACTATTTAGCTCCAAACTATAGAGTTGTTGAAGTCGATCCGGAAAGCTACGATGTTAGTCAATGGAGAGATATTATTCCCGAGAAAGACTATGTATTAAAAAGTTGCGCTATTTTCGGCGACAAGTTCCTTGCCGGTTATCTAAAAGACGCCCATTCTTTAGTACAGTTCTACGACCTTGAAGGCAAATACTTATATGACCTTGAAGCAGGCATAGGCACCATTGGTGGTTTCGGCGGCAAAAGAGAGGATACGGTTACATTTTACAACTTTACATCATTCACTACCCCGTCAATCATCTACAAATATGATATTGCAAACAACACCTCAGAAGAATATTCTCGTTCTCAAATCAACTTCGACCCCGACGAATATACAACCCTGCAGGTCTTTTTCGAATCCAAAGACGGCACCAAGATTCCTATGTTCATCACCCATAAAAAAGGCATAAAGATGAACGGAAAGAACCCTACCCTGCTATATGGTTACGGGGGCTTCAACATAAGCATGACGCCCGGCTTTTCCCTTTCGAGACTTCCTTTGCTTGAAAACAACGGCATCCTCGCTGTCGTCAACCTTCGTGGTGGCGGTGAATACGGAGAAAAATGGCATGAAGCAGGCACAAAAATGCAGAAACAGAATGTCTTCGACGACTGTATTGCAGCGGCTGAATATCTTATCGCGAACAAATACACCTCACCGGATTATTTAGCCCTTCAGGGTGGTTCTAACGGCGGCCTGCTCGTAGGTGCTGTTGTCAATCAGCGCCCCGATCTCTTCGCTGTTGCGTTGCCTGCAGTAGGAGTTATGGACATGCTCCGCTATCATAAATTCACAATAGGCATTTACTGGGC
>JAQVPY010000049.1 GCA_028701815.1 Bacteroidales bacterium
AAACAGTGCGGCAGGAAACGCCATGGCAAAATAGCCTCCGTAAAAGGCGAGTTGTACCAGCGCGCCGTCGGCGACACTCATCCTGAAAATCTTGGAGAAGGCTTTTACCATCGGGTTGGTGATGTCGTTGGCAAAGCCCCATGCGAAGAATAGGGTGGTGACGAGAATAAACGGGATTATTAGTTTTGTCGGGACAATTCTGTCGTTTTTCATGGCTGTATCTTTATTTGTTGAATGTTATTTATACATCGGCCCGTAATTCTTACATGCGCGAAAATCGGCGCCTTCCTTATCCATGCCGAAAGCATTCCATGCGCTCGGACGGAATATGTCGTCTTCATTAACGTTGTGCATGCACACAGGAATGCGTAACATGGATGCCATGGTAATCAGATCTGCTCCGATATGACCGTATGTTATAGCCCCGTGGTTGGCTCCCCAGTTGTTCATTACGGAATAAACGTCTTTGAAAGGGCCTTTGCCCGTGAGACGTGGCGCAAACCATGTCGTCGGCCATGTCCTGTCGGTTCTTTCGTTCAGTATCTTATGCGCTTCTTTCGGAATAGTTACTGTAACTCCTTCTGCGAGTTGTAAAACAGGTCCGAGACCCTTTACAATGTTTACACGCATCATGGTAACGGGCATGCCGCCTTTCGACAGAAAGTTAGAGGAGAATCCTCCGCCACGGAAGTAATCTCTGTTTGCCGGATACCATTTTGTGGCGCCGAGACATCTTTCAGCATCTTCTTCGGTTATTTCCCAAAACGGCTTCATGATCGGATTGCCGTAGGCGTCACACTGCTCCCCGGTGGCATCTAATGTCGCCGAGCCGGAATTTAACAGGTGTATTATCCCGTTGGCTGCGTCGCCGGTTAACTTATGTCCTGTTACACGATATACTGATTCGGGACTCCAATAAGTTCTTACATCGGCAAAAATCTGCGCTCTGTTTGTGAGTAACTTGCCGAAAAGCATTGCTACACCATTGAGAGAGTCGTTTTCGGTAGCGAATACAAAGGCTTCACGAATGCCTTTCCAGTCGAAAGAACTGTTCATTAACGCCTCCGGAAAGTCGGCATTAGGGAAATGATCTGTCCACTGACGCTGCCCCTGAAATCCGGCTAATATTGCGTTGTGACCTAAGGCCTCTTCAAGAAAACCTAACTCGCGCAGCTTCGGATTGCCCGCCATCAAATCTTGGAAAATAATAAGAAGCTTGACGATAAATTCCCAGTCGGCATCAAGTTGCGCACGCGTTTTGAGCTTCTCGGGAGCATTTACTACGTCCTTGCCCTCGTTGCACTTGCAATGTCTTTCAGTCCATGCTATCGCTTTGGCAAATTCTTCCTTGTCAAAAATGCCTTCGTCAATTCTGCGTATTAACTCCGTCTCATCAACAGACTCGTTGCGCATGCCGAGATATGTCTGGAAAAAATCGGTGTCTACAATGCTGCCTGCAATACCCATGGCTACCGAACCAATAGATAAATAGGATTTACCTTTCATCGTAGCTACTGCTATGCCTGCACGTGCGAATCTGAGAAGCTTCTCTTTTACGTCTTCCGGTATCGTCTTGTCTGTGCTATTCTGAACATCTGTTCCGTATATGCCAAAAGCCGGCATACCTTTTTGGGAGTGACCGGCTAATGCGGCTGCGAGGTAGACCGCACCCGGGCGTTCGGTGCCATTAAAGCCCCATATCGCCTGAGGAACTCTCGAGTCGTAGTCAATAGTTTCACTACCATAGCACCAGCAAGGGGTAACGGAGATAACTACGCCTACGCCTTCCTTACGGAACTTCTCTGCACAGGCAGCTGTTTGCGGCACGCGTCCTATAGTGGTGTCTGCAATAACACATTGAACAGCGTCGCCATTAGAGTATTTTAATTCTTTTGAGATAAGTGCCGCGACGTTTTTAGCCATGTCCATGGTTTGAGTCTCAAGCGACTCGCGAACTCCGCCTTGTCGTGCATCTATAACGGGACGAATCCCTATTTTAGGATATTCTCCAACAAATCTTATTTTTGCCATTTCTTTATTATGTTAATTGTTAATTCCTTGGCGGTAGTGCCGAATAGTTTTCACTCAGCCACAACATCTGTTCAACGTAATTATCGGGATATGAAATCCGGATGTCGGTGATTGTGGTACTGTCATCCGCATAGACCGGTGTCAACATCGGGTTGATGAAGCCGCCGTAGGGAGCGAGGTGCAGCTCTTTATATCTTGCAAGGACTTCTTTGTGTAAAACGGGGTCGATATTCATGGCGTAGGTCTCAATAAGATTGGCACCGGCGTTATAGTCGCCTTCGGATTTTATCCTTTGGATTTCAGCCAAAAGGGAGCCGAAGAGGTCTCTTAACTTTTCATAGTCGTTGATTTTTACATAAGTCTTTCCGTCTTTCTGATACATGGAGATAACGTTATCTTTTTTGCCGTTTTCGTAAGCCCAGTGTGAAATAAGGGCGCGGCATCTCATGTGAGCCTGGTCGATCGTGGCACCCGGTTCAATTCTTGTGAGTTGGGTGATGAGGCCGTTGCGGATATATCCGTCGTATTCGGATTTATAGGCTTCCATATCCGGTAATAAGTCCAATTCAACCATCTTCTTGTCGCCGAGATAATATAAAGCGAAGAGGTCTGCTCTTGCTTCTTCCAGTGCTGATGAATGGTTTTTTAAAGCATTAGGGTCTGTGCCCGGTAAAAGTTGTCCGCTGCCATGACCTAAACATTCATGGAGGTCGGTATGAAGGTTGTCGGTGAGATAACCGTATTTTTTGATTCTTGCAATCTCTTCTTCGTCGGCTGCAAACTCTTTCAGCGTGCCACCCTTTTGTAAGGCTGCCTGATCATAGGCGTAGGTGAGGTTTGTGATGGTGACGGATTTGGATCCGAATTCCTTTCTTATCCAGTCGGCGTTAGGAAGGTTGATGCCTATCGGAGGTGCGGGGAAACAGTCGCCGCCGAGCGCAACGGCGTTGATGGCTTTTGCGGTAACGCCCTTGACTTCGGATTTTTTGAAGCGGCTGTCTACAGGACTGTTGTCCTCGAACCATTGTGCGTTGGCACTGATGAGTTCTGTCTTTTCAGTAGCGGCTAAATCCTTGAAATTAACGACAGCCTCCCATGTGGCCTTGAAGCCGAGCGGGTCGCCGTAGGTTTCGATAAAACCGTTTACATAGTCCACTCGTGGCTCGATGTCTTGTACCCATATTACATTATATTCGTCCCATGTGGTTAAATCTCCGGTGGTGTAAAATTCGATGAGCTTAAGAATCTCGTTCTTTTGAGTCTCTGTCTCCGCAAATTCAGAGGCTTTACGAAGGTTTTCAACGATTTTTTGGATGGCGGAGCCATACATGCCTCCTAATTTATATGGCAGATCAAAGACTTTACCTGAAGCAGGGTCCATCAGCAATTTTGAGTTTAATCCCTTGGATATCGGCTTATCTGCATCGGGAACGGACATTGCGTTATAGTATTTAACTACGTCGGCCTCTGTCATGTTCTCATAGAAATTGGTACATGATTCGGCAATGATGTCGGCACCCGGAGTTGTGTTGTTCTTGGTGGCATACATGGTGGAATCGAAGATGGTTACACATAAGTTGTCGATAAACTTGCTGATCTTCGTTCCCGAAGGTAACATCGCGAGGCCGTTAGGAGCTGTTACTATAAGATTCCTGAAATATTCTTCCGAGAAACCCGGTTTGAACTTGTTGTTGGAATAATGGTGATGGATGCCGTTGGCAAACCATACTTTCTTCAGATATTTTTCAAAATTCAGCCATTCTTCGGTGGTCTTGTCGCCTTCATAAGAAGTGTAAATGGATTCGAGGGTTTTCCTGATTAAAAGATTGTCTTTAAAAAATTGGTCTGCAAGAATATCGCGGCCCCAATATGTTGCTTGTGAAAGATAATATACGAATTGTTTCTGCTGTAATGAGAGACTTTCCCATTCAGGAACCTGATATCTCATGATTCTGATGTCGTCAAATTGGTCTATCTGCCATTGAAATTCATCTTCTCCTGGGACATCTTTCGCTGTAGAAGTATTGTCGTTGCAACTTGTTAGGAGTAATAATCCTGTTGTCATAATAAAGAAATGTTTAAAAATCTTTTTCATATTAATTTATATATTAAATACTTTATTCAATTGTTAATTGTTAATTCCTGTATCAGGTGTGTAGCTCCCGCGAACTTGTCGATGATAAACAGACAGTAGCGGATGTCGAGGGTGATGTTACGACATCTGTCGGGGTCATACATAATATCGCTCATGGTCCCTTGCCAGTTGCGGTCGAAATTTAGCCCGATAAGTTGTCCCTTGCCGTTTAAAACAGGAGAGCCTGAATTGCCGCCGGTGGTGTGGTTGGTGGCTATGAAACAGGTGTGGATCTTGCCGTCGCTTTTGTCAGCATAAGGACCGAAATCTCTGTTGTTGTAAAGTTCTTTCAACTTGTCTTCTACAACATAGTCGTAGATGTCAGGGTTTTCTTTCTCCATAATCCCGTCGAGGGTGGTGAAATAATTATAGGTGACGCCGTCTTGGGGTTTAAAGCCGTCCACGTTGCCGTAGGTGACACGCAGGGTGAAGTTGGCGTCGGGATAAAATGTCTTCTCTTTGTCGTATTCTATCTGACCTTTCATATAGAAACGCATGGTGCTGTCGATTTCAGCCTGATATTTTTTTATGTGAGGATATACGTTGTCAATATAATTGTCGAAAACGCTGTTGTAAATTACATACATGGGGTCGTCAAGGATCTTTTTATATTTGTTTGGCTTATAACTGTCGAGAAAAGCGTTGAGTTTAGCTTCGTCGCAGAACATCGACTTTGCGAAGATGTCGCCGGCGTAAGCGGTAAAATCGCCTTTATATTTAACTTCTATCTTTGCGAAGAAATCGGGCATCAATTCGGCACTCGTGTTGTCATAATAGGTCTTGAGAAGGATGGGACACAACTCTTCGTCGATGGGACGGTGGTAGTCTTTGAAAAAAGTCTTTGCAGCAGATTTCAAAGATGCTATCTGTTTTTCGATTGCCTCCGTATCTTGGGGCGTTTCTTTTGAAAGGGAGACGAGCTTTGCAAATTTCCGTGCCATGGTTACGGCTTCAATGCCGAGACCGGCTTCTGCAAAATATCTGTAAGCGGCTCTGAATGGTTTGATGTTCTTATACGACTGATAAAGGGTAGGCAGAATGTTCTCATATTCGGTGCCCGTAGCCCATTGTTGGAAGCCCTTTTCGTATTCGCGTTTAACTTCTGCGCCGTTGACACGTTCGATGCCGAGAGATTCACCGATCCATTTTTTCCATCCGTTTGCAATGCCGGCAATCTTATTTGCGTATTGTAACCTGATTAGGGGCGACTGCTCCGAATAAGCATTCATCACGTCAAGTTTTTTTTCTCTAATGTCGATGGAAATGGGATTTTCTATCTCGGTGATACACTCCACTGCCGGAGCCGGAAGATACTCGTTTGTCGAGCCCGGATAGCCGAAGACGAAAGTGAAGTCGTTCTCTTTTACGCCTGCGATGGATATCTCAAGGAATTTTCTCGGTTGAAAAGGTTTGTTCTCGGGAGAATAGACCGCGGGTTTGTTGTCGCTGCCGGCATAAATTCTAAATACGGAGAAATCGCCGGTATGACGAGGCCACATCCAGTTATCGGTGTCACCGCCGAATTTCCCGATGTTTGATGGCGGAGCACCAACAAGCCTGATGTCATTGAAAATTTCATATATGAATATGTAATATTTGTTGCCGTAATAAAATTCTTCGACTTCGGCTTTATAATGGTTGTCTGCCATTGCTTCTTCAGTCAGTTTCTTCGAGTTAATCCTTATCCTGTCCTCTCTCTCCGCCTGTGTCATGTTGTCGTTGATTTCAGAAAGCATGGCTTCGGTAACATCTCTCATCTCAATAAGAAAACTTACCGTAAGTCCAGGACAGGGGATCTCTTCTCCTTTATTCATCGCCCAAAATCCGTCGGTCAGATAGTCGTGATCTATTGAACTCTGACGCTGGATACTGCCATAACCGCAGTGATAATTTGTGAAAAGCAGACCTTCGTTGGATACAACTTCTCCAGTACAGCCGCCGCCGAAAATTAATACGGCATCTTTGAGAGAGGAATGGTTTACGGAATAAATATCCTCGGCAGTCAGCTCCAGCCCCATCTCCTGCATCTCTTTTTCGTTTAATATTTGAAGAAGTATCGGTAACCACATGCCCTCTTTCGCAAAGGATGCACCGGCTAAAATAAATACGGATACGAATAATAGTAAGATTCTCTTCATTAGGTCGAAATTTAATTTACAAAGATAAGTCGTTTTTTTTATATGACCAAGCGGTTAAGCTGCCGTTTATGTATAGTTTTTTTAGTCGAGAATTAATGTTATTTTTGTGCCATGAAATTATTCGTGGCCATACCCTTGCTCGGAGAGAGCGAAAATGTCGTGACTTTGCTCGATGACCTTAGAAATCAGTCGTATAATGATTTTGAGGTGCGATGCTGTGTTAATAACCCGCAACTGTGGTATGACGAACAATCACATGGCAACTATCTTGCCGATAACGCGAAGACCATCGAATTGTTGTCGAAAGTCGATGATGTTGATTTACGTGTGATCGACAAATCTTCTGATGGAAACGCCCTCACGGGAAAAAAAGCCGGTGTGGGCATGGCAAGGAAGATTATGATGGATGATGTCGTTGCAACTGCCATGCCTGACGATCTAATCGTGAGCCTTGATGGAGATACTCGATTTAATGGCGGCTATTTTCAAAGCATTGTGGACAACTTTCTTAGACACCCGGCGGCAGCTGCTCTTTCGGTGCCGTATTATCATCCGCTTTCAGGAAATAATATCTTGGACGATTGTATGCTGAGGTATGAGATTTATATGAGGCATTATATGATCAATATGCTGCGGATAAATAATCCTTACGCCTTTACTGCCCTCGGCTCTGCCATAGCTTTACCCGTGTGGGCGTATAAAAAAGTAGGCGGTATCACGCCGCGTCTGTCGGGAGAAGATTTTTATCTTCTTCAAAGTGTAAGAAAGACAGGCAAAGTGCTCATCTGGAATGAAGAAGCAGTTTATCCGCAAGGCCGCTTTTCTGACAGGGTCAATTTTGGAACAGGTCCCGCTATTACAAAAGGTGCTGCCGGCAACTGGTCTTCATATCCTTTTTATAAAGAGGAATATTTTAATGAAGTGAAAGAAACCTTTGATTCTTTTGAACTTCTTTATGAAAACGATGTTGACACCCCGATGACCCAATTTCTGAAATCCGTATTTAAAACCGATGACCTATGGTCGCCATTGCGTGATAACTATAAGTCGAAACAACAGTTCGTGCACGCATGCATGGTAAGGGTCGATGCTCTTAGAATATTGCAATATCTTCGCGCACGACAGGGTGACGACATAGATTGTATGCCAATTTTTGGCACATACGAGGTAACACGGGATAAATTGTATGATATTGAGAATAAAATGCGAAGGGAAAACAGCTGATAAGTCGGCAATTTTTCCGTTCTTTGTAAAATAATTAGAACGTATGATAGTAATATTAGGTCCGACAGCTACAGGAAAAACTAAGTTTGCAGCGCAGCTTGCTGCCCTTACCAATGCCGAAATCATCAGTGCCGACTCGCGTCAGGTGTATAAAAGGATGACAATCGGGACAGGTAAGGACTATGAAGATTACGCTGTCGACTGCATCAAAATACCATATCATTTAGTTGACATTGTCGAACCCGGCTACGAATACAATATTTTCGAGTTTAAACGTGATTTCTATCGCGCCTATCATGACATCATCGGCAGAGGAAAAAATGTGATTCTTTGTGGTGGCTCCGGCATGTATATAGAGGCTGTGATTGCAAATTATCGATTAGATGAAGTCCCCATAAACAAACTTCTCCGTCAACAGCTTGCCGAAAAAGATGATGAAGAACTCACTGCTATGCTCAGAGAGATGAAATCGCTTCATAATCATACGGATACTGACACCCGCGAGCGACTTTTACGAGCTATTGAAATCGAGATGTATTTCAACTCTCATTTGCAGGAGGAAGAAGATCCGATAGTACCCGAGAAAATCCTCGGGCTTTGCGGCGACAGAGATATTATACGACAACGCGTCACCGACCGGCTGCAACGTCGTCTCGAAGAGGAAAACATGATAGGAGAGGTGCAGGCTTTAATCGACTCGGGTGTGGATACTGAGCGGCTAAAACGCTACGGCTTGGAATATAAGTATATAACTATGTATGTGATGGGCGAAATTTCTTATGATGAGATGTTCTTAAAACTGAATATTGCCATTCATCAGTTCTCAAAACGGCAGATGACGTGGTTCAGACGGATGGAGAAACATGGCTATCATATCGAATGGATAAATATAAAGGATGTTAAAACATATCTTGCTAATGTAGATAAATAAAAATAATGTTTATTTTTGCTGAATTAATTGACGTTTATGAAAAAAATACTTTGTGCTCTCGGAATTTCAATGTTGCTTTTTACAGCATGTTCTCCGCAATATATGAAGATTGCCAAGCATTATGTTCAAACGGGCGGTGATACTCTTGCTATAATGATTTATCCTCCTGCCACAGGTAATATCATGTATACTAATTATAAAACTGATGAGATAGATGGCTTCGACAGTATGACGGAAGAAGAACAGACTAAGGCCATGAAGGGAAACAGCCTTTTTCTGAAGGATCTTTCCGATGATGTTATTTATGACCTTTTTGTTAATAGGTTTATAAGACATCTCGCCTCTACCAATGTCCTTGTCTATACGCCTGAATATATGGATGAATATATGAAACATCAGAATAAGGTCTATGCAAATATGGCACAGATTGAGCTGGAAGAGTATTATGATGTTATGACAGATGAAAGAGTGATTTTTGATAAAAAATATGTTCATGACACTTATGTTGATGCGTTCGCAGTCAATTTATGGGTGGGCGTTCCGAAGGATGGAATAGAGAAGGTGTTATATGCCTGCAATAGAGTAACGGATTATCATAAGGGATGGTTTTATGCCGGGTATTATGAGGATGATGTTATGTATGAGGAGTCAAATATCAACCTCGATTTGGAATATGTCGAACGCTTTATTACGCTTATAGCCGACAGGTATGCGGAATATCTTTATGCGTATTTTATGACAGACTATGTTAGGCGGCATGATGCGTCTCCCGTCTCGGAGCAATTGCCCGATACGTTAAGTCTCCATTACAGTTTTAACGGAAAGATGATATATACTGCCGACGAGACCTACAGGTTTGTCCAATAAGATAAATATGGATTTACTTGTTTCCGAAGAGCGTTTCCACGAATTGCGCTTTATCGAATAGTTGAATGTCCCCGATTTTTTCTCCAACACCTATATATTTTACGGGAATTTTAAATTGATGGGAGATGCCGAGAACGACGCCGCCACGTGCTGTGCCGTCGAGTTTCGTTACAGCTAACGCATTAACATCCGTAGCCTGTGTAAACTGCTTTGTCTGTTCAATAGCATTTTGTCCGGTAGAAGCATCTATAACGAGGAGTACTTCCTGAGGTGCTTCGGGGATAACTTTCTGCATGACCTTTTTTATTTTGGTCAACTCATTCATAAGATTAATCTTGTTATGAAGGCGGCCTGCGGTATCTATGAGCACCACGTCGGTACCATTAGCTTTTGCAGAGGCAACCGTGTCGTAAGCCACAGAGGCAGGGTCTGCGTTCATGCCTTGTGCCACAATAGGTACGCCTGCTCTTTCCGCCCATATCTTCAACTGATCTACTGCGGCTGCTCTGAAAGTATCTGCTGCGCCGAGCATAACGGAATAACCCGCATTTTTGAACATGTTGGCGAGTTTGCCAATAGTAGTGGTCTTTCCGACTCCGTTGACACCGACGACCATGATAACATACGGAACGCCGGTAGTCTCTGCTGCCGGAAGAGCGTCATGAGTCTTGTCGTCTTCCGAAAGCATGGAGGCAACTTCTTCTCTTAAAATGCTGTTTAATTCGTTTGTGCTCACATATTTGTCGCGTGCAATACGCTTTTCTATCCTTCCAATTATTTCAAGCGTGGTGTCAACTCCAACGTCTGAAGTGATTAGCGCCTCTTCAAGATTATCGAGGACTTCATCGTCGACTTTGGATTTGCCTACAATGGCGCGGCTGATTTTGGAAAAGACGTTTTCTTTTGTTTTCTTTAAGCCTTCGTTGAGCTCTTCGCTCTCTTCCGGCGCCGCTTTTTTTCTTGAAAAGAAAGAGGATATTTTCATTTTTTAGTACCGTTATATTTTTTGCAAAAGTACGCTTTTTTTAATGATTCCTTGACGGAAATGCTAAAATTAGAGGACAGATATGATGTTTATGCTTACCATTGTCGAACTCCCGTTTTCGGATAATATCTCGATGGCGTTGATGTCGTCACGTTTCCACGACAATATGTCACTCAATTTGATATATATTGCTTCGTGGTCCTCGTTAGCAGTTAGCTCTTTGAAAACGAAGCCTCCCTTGCGCGCGCTTGAGCTGTAAAAGTTCACATATACGCGGGGAGATGTCGTTTCTATCGTTTCCATTATGATTTCAAGATAGCAGTTTTGTCTCTCTGTACTCGACAGCGTGTTAAAAGCGATTTTATCTTTCTGCCCCGACTGGAACAGGCGAGGGGAGGAGATGATCGTTCTCGATATGTTGCTTCTGATGACGGTATATATTGAATCACGGAATGAAACCGCGATCTTGTCGTTAGGATCACTCTCTATGGCGGAGTTGAAGTTTTTCAGCGCTTTGTCGTAGTTGCCGTTAGCAAAATTGCTCTTGCCTTCTGAGATAATGCGGTTGTAGTCGGGAGGACGGTTTGCTTGTTGTTTCAACTCTTCATTTCTTGCCTCATAAGCGGCTGCGATCTGTTGCTGCTGTTCAGCTTTTTCAGCCTTATTTTTAGAGAGAATATCGTCTATTTCTGATATTTTTTCAATGGGATAGGGCGCATTAGGTACGAATTTTAATGCTTCGGAATACTCTTTACGCGCTGCCTCATATTGCTTTCTGTTGTAGTTGTTGTCGCCTCTTTTTATGCAAGCAGCATATTCGGCACCCATGGTCTCGTTGCTTATTATTGGCGTGGTGCCGGTCTCTTTTTTCTCTGTAGCCACTTTCTTTGCCGCTTCCGCTGCCGCCTTATCTGTGGCAGGTTTTTCTTCTAAAACTCTCGCCTTATCTGCGGCAGTTTTTTCTTCTAAATCTCTGACTTTTGCCGAGGCGTCAGCTAATTTTGCAGCAGAAATGCTGTCGTAGGGCTTTAACGACAAGGCTCTATCATAGTATCTTGCAGCCTCTTCATAATTTTTGTCGCTATAGAAGTCGTCGGCCATAGAAATAAAATTCTCGAAATTGGCGTCAGTAATCTTCCTCTCTGTAAGGATGGAATCTACATATTTGCGCTGGGCTGTAAATGCAGAGTCTTGAGGTAGCAGCTGCAGGCCGGTTTGTATATGTGCCATGGCCGTATTATACTGTTCCGCCTCAATAGCATTGAAAATACTTTCTCTGACGGATGCTATCTCATTCTCTTTCGCATTCAACTTGTTGAAGATCTCGTTGATGGCGATAAGCTGGTTGCCTGGATATTGTTCCTCCGGTTTATATGTCAGCGCTTCCGTATATAAGGACTTGGCCTTTTCATATTCACCTTTTTCATAAGCTCTGTCACCTGCAGCTATAGTCTGTGAATATGATTCGGATATCTGCGACTGCTCGTAGAAAATAGTGCTTATATCGTTTAATCTCGTCCTCGGATACGACTCTTTAGGACATAGCTCCAAGGCGAGACGATAGTCGGATTGAGCTTTTTCATACTCTCCCGCCTGAAACAGTCTGTCGGCTTTAAAAATATAATCGTCATATTTCTGCTTGTCGGCGGTTCTCCGGTTGCAATATGTCTCAATTTCGATTTTCTTGTCCATAATCTCTTTGTCGCCGGGTTTAATAACAAGGGCATCGTTATACATCTTCTCCGCCATGTCCAGATCACGGTTGGCATAATAATCGTCGCCCGACTGTTTTAATCTGGCAAATTCCTTTTCAACGGCGGGGTCAGTGATATATTGGGCTAAATCTTTTAGTTTCGTCTTGGGAAAATTTGATTCGGGTTTGATAATCAGAGCTCCCTGAAAGCAGATATATGAGAATTCGTATGATTGCTCCTTCAGCGCATTATTTCCGGTGAGGATGCAATTTTGAAATTGTGCGTTGGCGATATCGGCATCTTTAAGCTTCCCTTCTAATTCGGAAATCCTTTTAGCATTGCTGGCATTGCCAGATTGCGCGTCTATGTTTTTATATATGTATAGCGCCTGGGCAAATTGTTCAGCCTTATAACATTCCTCGGCTTTTGTCGCTGATGTCAGCATCGATTGACAAAAAGCACTTGCTGCCAATGCTGAAAATATTAGAAAAAATATGATTCTATTAATTGTCTCCATCGATCCTTCAATTGTTAATTGTTAATTGTTCTTTGCTCTGCAAAGAACAATCCTCCGTCAATCATCTTCAACTGACGTTCGGCCATGTGGGCGAATTCTTCGTTATGTGTGACTATGATGCAAGTGATATTCAGCTCGTTGCGTAGGCGGAAAAACAGTTTATGCAGTTCGGTGGCATTTTCGGAGTCTAGGTTCCCTGAGGGTTCGTCGGCAAGGAGTATTTCAGGGCTGTTAATCAGTGCACGTGCTACAGCAATTCTTTGCTGCTCGCCGCCCGACAATTCGGAAGGTTTGTGTTCGGCTCTCTCGCTTAAACCAAGCATTTCAAGCAGTTGATCCGCTTTTTTCTCTGCCTCATGTTTGCTTACACCTCTTATAAATGCAGGGATACAGATGTTTTCCTTTGCCGT
>JAQVPY010000202.1 GCA_028701815.1 Bacteroidales bacterium
ATGGGAAAATATAGTAAAATTATCAATATTTTAACTTTGCAAAGGTAAGTCATTTTATTGAAACAGAAGATCTTTTTTCAAAAAAAAGGTAACAGTAATATGGGTTGTGATGTGCGAGAAAAATTCATATTACTTGTTACCTTATGTCGTTTGTCAGAACAGCCGCTTATGCGAGAAACTCTGCAGCCGGAGTAAAAATCGAATCAAAAGATCGATTGAGGTCTTCCTGCGGTATATTGCCGGTGACGGGGAAAGGAACCTCATGAGAATATGCGAAGGGGAAGTCAAGCTCTGTGAGACATTCGTTTGCACATTCAGCGCCAAGGGCCGCTTTTATACCCGCTGTGGGGATAACCGTGTCTTTCTTAAGAGAGATGGCTTTAATCTTTTTGGAATAGCAGTTGAAAAAGACCTCTCTATAAGTCTTTAATACTTCTTCGTCAATCATGGATTTAAAAGCAATATCTACGCTGTCACTTAATTCCGGAGTGCTCGTCAGAAACTCGTTCTGATAATAATTCTTAATACCCGTAAAAGCTGTCTCGTCCATAATGAATTTGGAGTTTCCGTTCATCCTGTTAAAAAGAGAGCCTCCGCAAAACATGAAGAGTTTCGAGTCGTCAAACATCCCGTCGGGATTTGAAAGTAACAGCACTTGTGACAGCAGGGCACCAATAGAATATGCAAAGATATCTATCTGCGTGTTCTCTTTGAACAGAGGATGCCGACCGCTTTTTATCTCATAGAATAATTGTTTTAAATTATATGCCGTTTCCTTGCCTGAGATATAAAATCTTAGCGGGTATTCAGTAATCCTGTCGCTGAGAGTGATATTGGCAAAAGTGAGGTTCCCGGGACTGTTGAGCTCTTTCCTGCGGACAGGAAGATAATCTCTTACAATTCGCGGATTAATCCATTCCGTCGGAGTCCTGTTAACGTGAAAAGCTATAGGAAATAAAATTACCGGTTTCCCTGTGCGGATGGTCAACGCTTCCGCCCAGCAAAGATATTTTTCCCAGCTTCTTTCATTTAATCCGTGTAGAAGCAGAATGGCCGAGTCACTCTTTTTGTCGTCGGCTATTTTGAATATGGGGTACTGAAAAGCCATGTTCTCATTTATACTGTCGTCGGATATGGAGCTCACAAGCGACTTCCGGAAGGAACTCTGAATGTCTGTTATCTGCTTGTCATAATATGTCTGAAGAAAGTCCATGAAGACTATCTCCGTGGGCGCTCCCTCAAGGCGGTTCTGTTTGCCGAACGAGAAGGCCTTCTTTAAATAATTGAATCTTTCGTATATGTTCATGTCGTTTTTTACGATTAAAATTTTGCAAAACAAACATTTTTTTAATTATCTGAAAAATAAATGGTTTGGTGCAGCATCAAAATACGCGATTTTCATTTTTGAGGGGTGAAAATTTAAAATAAGGTGCGAAATTAAATTTGAAAACAGTATCTTTGCAGCCGATATTACTAAGTACTTTTATGAATCAAACAAGAACACGAGTGCCGTCATATATGACGGATAAGGCCGGTCTGATAGGACTGATATCGTTTACTGCAATATTTGCGATGGTTTTTGTAAATATATACAGACCTTTTGAGTCTTCTGGATGGTATGATGTGTCAGACTTGAAGTATTTTCTGTTTTCCGGCGTTTTGGTGCTGACAGGAATTGTGGTTCTTACCATGAGCAGGATTATTATGTATTATTATGCTAAACATCACGACTTTTTTGCAATCCAATATATGTTCTGGGTGTTTGTCGAATGGGTCTTTCTATCGCTGTTTTATACTGCTTATACTATTTATGCACAGGTGCATATTAAAAATGCTGATATAGCTCTTACAGACGTCATTATGTATTTTAAAAGATCCCTTTTGAATACGACTCTTACAATGGTCATTCCATACGCCCTGAGTATCATGTTCTTGGCATTGAAGGATATGATAAAAAAATATAAGATCCTTGAAGAAAATTTACGTCAGGCTCAAGCTAAACAGTCGCCTGTTGTTGAAATAGAAGAAGAGAATAACCCCAACGATAACTCCGTAGTCGTCTTTACTGATTCAAAAGGCGAATTCAGAATCTCAATAGCCTTTGATAATATTGTTTATATAGAATCTGCCAATAATTATGTTATTATAAGGTATATAAACAAAAATCAACTTTCAAGTTTTATCTTGAGAAACTCCCTGAAAAACATCGTTCAACAACTTGCAGGTACCCCTATAACTCGTTGCCATAGATCATATATGGTTAATTTTGAACATGTACAGGTTCTGCGTCGCGATAAAGGCGAGATATGGCTGGAAATGGACGTAGATGGAGTAGAGAATCTGCCAGTCAGCTCATCGTATAACAAGGTCGCATCTGAGTCTTTTGTGAAATTTTCCGGGAAAAACTAATTCAATTGACAATAAGAGTTTCGAAAGTAATTATCGCAAAAACAGATTATGAGCGTTTGTTGTAAGATATCTGTTGTTCGCGGTTTTTGCCGGTTCCGTGGTTGATTCCAAATTGGTGGTTTTCAATTTCTTATTCGATATGTCGTATTGGAATACCGTGCAGACATTATCTTTTGCGGAGAATAATATTATGTCGAGGAATTTGCTGTCGAAGAAAATCTTCGTTTCATCTACAGACGAGAGGGTGATTTTAGCCGAGAAGATCTCTTTTTTAAACCTGTCGTAGGCTGCTATGTCGCTGCCGTCGATGATCAGGAAGTCGTTATATCCCGACTTCGTTATATCAAAATAATATAATCTGTTGGAACTGTCGAAAGTGCCGAAATCTGTATATTGCGTTTTTGCGTTTTTGCTGATATACGATATTTTTCCCTCATTGTTGTTGCTCAGATATGTCCCTTTAGAATTGGTGCTATTGTTATAAAAACACGGGTTCTTTCCCGGAGTAAAAGAGTTGTCTGCTGTAAAATATAATTGTCCCGCAAACGTGTAGAAAGCGATACCGTTGTCTGTCTTTTCAAGTACGATGTGAGAAGATTTTCCGGTGCTTACAACCTGTACAGGATCTTTGGTAACGGCAACACCGGATATCTTAGCTTTTAACCGCACATCCCCGTTGTTGTCAGCCAAAATATAGCAGTTGTTGTCAGAAGCGAGATAGATAATGTCAAAGTTGTCATTGCCGACAACGTTTTCTATTATTATCTTATTTGCCGCCTGAACGGGAAGA
>JAQVPY010000203.1 GCA_028701815.1 Bacteroidales bacterium
CCAGTCGGAGCCGCCCGACTGCCCCGGCTGCATTTCACCTAAAGAGCAATGATATCGTGGCGAAACAAATATCGGATAAAGGACAAAGTCGTTTCCGGCTTTTCCCAAATGCCATTCGGTAGCGGGGTCGCGCAACACTTCGCGCTGCTTATCCGAAAGCAGTTGCGAATTTCTCAGCGCATTCCAATTATTGATGGCATCCATCAGCCTGTCTATCTGCCCATGACGCTCAAGTGTTCTCACACCGACAGTCATCGCATAACCCGCGTCGAATCCGGCAGACTCCGACAGAGCCCATTCCAAATCCTCAAGAGTAGTACATTCAAATTTTTTGTCGGCGAGACGGATTAAAAACCAGCCCAACATTCGTGGGAAAAGGTTACGAGAAAAGAAAGCCTGATTTTTTATACGATTTTCCACCTGTCCAGCACGCATTTCTTCGCCCCACGGTTCACCCCAGTTCATACGATTGTGGATATGCCATGTATAATGTCCGAGATTGCTCGCATCGTTTATCACCTCATTATTCCAGCCGTCATAGCAGCGTGTTACAAAGCGGGCCGTTGCATAATCGTCTTGTCCCGTATAGCAACACCCTTCCAGACCATCAAAGGAGATCTGGCGAATGCCGGTAGCATTGAAAATCTCCACCAGCCTGTCAGCCATCTTATCCTGCAACTCCAAATCGGGGAAAAGCGTCTTATACGGATAGTCCCACAATTTATACAGCGGCTGCTCTCTTTTATGTGCAGCGGCAGTTGTACCGAAAGCTCCTCTTTGACAGTTATGCAAAATTATACCATCGTCTTTTGTCTCCACTTCGCCATAAGAAATAATTTCGTCACCTGTCTGAAGAGCATTTAAAGTCATAGGGAGGCTAAAATAATCGTTGGGTTCCACTACCAAGTCTGCGGTAGTGGCATCGATATCAGATTTAAGTTTTAAAACAGCCTGTTTAAGAAGATGTTGTGATGGCACAGGTGTTACATATTCATCGTTGACGGTAATAAAATTAGTTAGCGTATGTATTCCGAGATGAAGACCGTAGCTTTCGATATAATCGACCATTTTTTTCACTTCAGCATCATCACCATCGACAAAATTTTTATTCCAGGTAAAATGGCCCCATGTTTCAAAAGGCTCCATCTGATATATATAATTGAAGCCGGCGCGTTTTGCCTTTTCGATGACGATGTCCACATTGTCCGGTGAAAACTCGGTAATAAGATACGGCTGAGTACTGGCTCTATTAGTCTTAGCCCATTCGCCTTCATATACAGGGTGTGGCAATCCGTGTTCTATTTCCACTTTCCCGATATAAGCGAGGGCGTCGGCAGATTTACAGCCGAAGAAAGCTATTTTGGCACCTTTGATAAGTGCGTCGTCGCCTTTTACGGGAAGTGTAAGGGATTTGTCCATGTTAGAGACACGGCGATATTCGATTTCATTACGCTTTCTGCAGGAGAACTGCATAACAGTACCATTACCGATATCGGTGGCAGCAAGACGATAAAAAGGGATGGTGCTTGTAGAAACCACAGCCGGATTTCCGACATAGTCGAAAAATGCGGAAATAATAGAATCGTATTCCAAAGGGATACCTGCAATCGTCTTAATATTCAGTGCCTGCATTCCAAAAGCGACGCCATTACCTTGAACTACGCCGATGATATCACCGACGACCTCATCAATATTGAGAAAAATCGGCCCGAACATAACGGATGAATAGGAATCAGGGACATCCGTTACTTCAAATGAGACAGATATCTCACTCGCACCTACTGATAGCGCTACAATATTTCCATCTTTCATCTGAAGGATCATCTTATCATCCTGTAAAGTCATTTTTTCGGGAAGAATAATCTTCCCATCCGATACAGCCGACAAGACAGGGCAATTCTTTTTTAATAGCAACTCTTTATCGCATACTTTTATCGAAGAATAGAAGCCTTTTTTATTAACAACAAGTTGGAGATAATCAGATTTAAATATGTTTTCTGCCGCGAAAGACGGAACAGAAAACAGCAATATCATAACAAACAGCATGTTACATTTAGACATACGCGCAACAAAACTCATAATTCAAAAAAAATTTCTCATTGCGAAGGTAGTTAATTATCTTGAAATGAGGAAGCAAGTATCAAGGGTTCGTAAGGTCTAATAGAAAAATATATAGGCAAAGAAAATGGCAGCAAGGATTCCGGCGAGGTCGGCGATGAGACCGCAGGTAACGGCATAACGGGTCTTCTTTATGCCTACCGAGCCGAAATATACGGCGATAATATAAAGAGTAGTATCGGTAGCTCCCTGGAACATACAGGAGAGTCGTCCCACAAAAGAATCGGCGCCGTAAGTTGTCATAGCATCAACCATGAGACCGCGGGCACCACCACCGCTTAAAGGTTTCATCAGAGCTACGGGCAAAGCGCCGACAAAGTCGCTGTTTATGCCGATAGCATTGAAACACCACGCGATACCACCTATAAGCCAGTCCATGGCTCCGGAGGCACGAAATACACCTACTGCGACCAAAATGGCGACAAGGTATGGGATTATCTTTATTGCGACCCCGAAACCATCTTTGGCACCTTCGATAAAAGCCTCATAGACGTTGATTTTGCTGCGAATCCCCATAACTATAAACAAGATTATCACAGAAAAGAGGATAATATTAGCTATAAGGGTACTATACAATTCAGATTTTTCCTGCGGCAAGGAAAACATCATCCAGATTATCCCCGCCACAAAGACGGAAAAACAAAGGAGAAATAGCATCAGCGGCCGGTTGAAGAGATTAATTTTCTGGTAAAGAGAAACAGCTATTACGCCCACTAAGGTTGACACGAAGGTCGACAGAAGAATCGGAATAAACACATCTGTCGGATTCACCGCACCGCATGTAGCACGATATACCATGATACTTATCGGTATCAGCGTCAGTCCGGAGGTATTCAAAACCAAAAACATTATCATAGGATTTGACGCCCGGTCTTTTTGAGGGTTTATCGACTGTAGTTCATCCATAGCCTTCAGCCCGAGAGGAGTTGCCGCATTATCAAGTCCGAGGAGATTTGCAGCCAGATTCATCAAAATAGCACCGTTAGCAGGGTGGTTTTTGGGGATGTCGGGGAAGAGTTTCACAAACAATGGAGAAACGCACTTTGACATCTTCTCGACCATACCGCCCTT
>JAQVPY010000050.1 GCA_028701815.1 Bacteroidales bacterium
ACAAAATCGTCGCCGGTGTCACATACCTCGAAATTGAAGATATCCCTACACCACTTGCTGTCCCCTTCGCTATCGTGCCACTTATGGAAGATAAAACGTCAGGAATCATTATCCCCGACTACGGAAACTCCCAGGAACGTGGGTTCTTCCTCGAAAATGGCGGTTACTACTGGAGTATCAACGACTATTTCGACCTGAAACTCCTCGGCGATATCTATACCCGCGGCAGCTGGGCTCTCAAACCCTCTATGAACTATAAAAAACGCTATAAATTCAGCGGCTCCTTCGGACTTAGCTTCGCGGTCAACAAAACAGGTATTAAAGGTACTTCCGGCTATAACTCAAGAAACGACTTTAAAATCGTTTGGAAACATACGCAGGACCCTAAAGCACGCCCTAATAGCACTTTCAGCGCTAATGTTAATTTCGTCACAAGCTCCTATAATAAATATAATCCGTCATCTACTACAGATTATCTGTCGAATACTTTTAAATCAAGTATCGCTTACCAGACTTCCTTCGCAAATAAAAAAATTAACCTCTCCCTTAACGCGGGACACTCCCAGAATACTCTTACCAATTCCATGACCTTTACCCTCCCTGACTTCTCTCTCTCCGTGTCTAAACTTTACCCGTTTAAACGGAAAAAACAAATAGGGGGAACTAAATGGTACGAAAAGATAAACTTTACCTATTCTATGGTCGGGAAAAATGAGATCACCTCTATCGACTCTCTCTTGCTTAAAGAACCTGTCCTCGATAAAATGAAAAACGGTATTAAACATACCGCTAATATAGGCTTTAACTCAAACCTGTTTAAAGTCCTTAACTTTACCCTGTCGGCTAAATATGTCGAAAGATGGTATTCAAAATATGCCGACGCTTACTACGTCGCTGATACTACTTTCGTCGACGGAATTGCCGTCGCACCTCACCTTCAGGTAGACCCTGTTTATGCCTTTAAGGCCGCACGCGATTTTAACTTTAACACTTCCCTCGGAACTACCCTGTATGGACTCGTGCAGTTTAAAAAAGGCTTCCTACGCGCTGTCAGACATGTCCTTACACCATCGCTGTCTTTTAATTATACCCCCGACTTCGGAACTGACTTTTGGAAAAATTATAACTATTATGAGGATGTTAGAGGCGACTGGGTGAAATATTCTATCTATAACGTTGGCGATTTCTCCTCCCTCTATGGCTACCCAACAGACGGAACTTCCGGAAAGTTTAATATCGCCTTCGGAAACTCCCTCGAAATTAAAGTGAGATCTAAAAATGATACTATCATCGGCATGAAAAAAATTAAACTTATCGAAAGTTTAAACTTCTCTACCGGCTATGACGTGGCTAAAGACTCCCTTAACTGGTCGCCTCTCGCTATCTCCGGTAGAACATCCCTCGTTAAAGGACTGAACCTTACTTATTCTACCCAACTTAGCCCATATAAGGTTAATGAAAATGGAAAAACTATCGACGAATTTATATGGAAAACTGAAAAACGCCTCTTCGCACCCCCCTCTCAGACATGGTCGCTCGGATTTTCTTATAACCTTAACTCTAACACATTTAAAAATAAAAATAAAAATAAAAAAAATAAATCCCCCTCTAACCCTTCGGGCATGAGCGACGTGGAAGAAGTTATCATTTCTCCCTATGAATATATCGACTGGAATAATGCGTGGAATGTCGCTATCAGCTATAATTTTAGCTATATCATAAAAAATGTGATGACCGACGGCGAATATGTGAAGAAAATTACTAAGGTCAATACTATTAATCTTAACGGTAATGTAAATATCACCCCCAAATGGAAAGTGACTTATAATACTTCTTTTGACATACAGGAACTCGAACTCACATACGTGAACCTTTCCGTCTATCGCGACCTCCATTGCTGGGAGATGAGCTTCAACTGGATCCCCTTCGGCGGACATAAAAGCTGGAGCTTTACTATCAATGCTAAAGCAGGAATGCTTAACTCTCTGAAATACGAGAAAAAAGAGGAGAGCTTTAGAGACAGCCTGTAACTTTTTTTAAATCCCCCCCCCCGACATTTTCTCTTTTCTTGCATTAAGGTATATAATTCTTTGTTATGTGCCTGAAATCATTATTAAATCTCTTCTTCCCAAAACTCTGCGTCGGATGCGGCGTCCCACTGTTCGCACATGAATATTTGCTCTGCGACTATTGCCGTTTTAACCTCCCTTATACAAACTATCACTTGATGCCTGAAAACCCGATAGAGCAAATGTTCTGGGGTAAAATCCGTATTTTTAAGGCCACATCCTTTATCTTCTATACTAAAGACAGCTCCGCTCAATCTATAATCCATAACCTTAAATATCATTCGCGACCGGAAGTGGGAACCTTTATGGGCCGTTTGGCAGGAAATGCTCTCGCCGATTTCTATGCCGATGTTGACCTGATCGTCCCGGTACCACTACACCCGAAAAAACTTAAGAAAAGAGGCTATAATCAAAGTGAGATGATCGCTCGCGGACTGTCAGAAATAATCGGGAAACCACTCGCCCTTGATGCCCTGTTTAAAAATAAAATTACTAAAACACAGACCAAGAAAAATAAAGAAGAAAGATTTTTAAATGTCAGAGGCAGCTTCTCGGTGAAAAATGCCGAAATGTTCGAAAATAAACATATACTGCTCGTCGACGACGTGCTCACTACCGGCGCTACCCTCGAAGCTTGCGCATCAGCCCTGATTGACTCACATGCCAAAATCAGCGTCTTTACCCTCGGACTCGCCTCATCGTAATTACTAATTGGTAATTTCTAAATGCTAATTAAAATAATTATCTTTGCAGAAAATTATCGTTACATGGAAACAAACCTTGTCATCTATAACTCCTTGTCGGGGGAAAAAGAGAAATTTCAACCTATACACCCTTCATCTGTCGGAATGTACGTATGCGGACCTACAGTCTATGGCGACGGTCACCTCGGTCATGCCCGCCCCGCTATCACTTTCGATATCGTCTTCAGATACCTGAAACATCTCGGATTTAAAGTGCGCTATGTTAGAAATATTACCGATGTCGGTCACCTCGAACATGACGCCGATGCAGGTGAAGATAAAATTGCTAAAAAAGCTCGCCTCGAACAACTCGAGCCTATGGAAGTCGCCCAGCATTATTCTAATTCATATCATCACGATATGCACCGCCTGAATGTACTCGACCCTTCTATCGAACCGCTCGCCTCAGGTCATATCATAGAGCAGATAGATATGGTGAAGAAAATCATCGACGCCGGCTATGCTTATGTCTCTAACGGCTCTGTGTATTTCGACGTGCCTAAATATAACGAGAACTACCAATATGGTATCCTCTCCGGACGTAAACTCGAAGATATGCTCACGGCTACCCGTGAACTCGACGGCCAACAGGAAAAACATAATCCTGCCGACTTCGCACTCTGGAAAAAAGCTTCCCCGGAACATATTATGAAATGGGAATCCCCATGGAGCATCGGCTTCCCGGGATGGCATGCGGAATGCTCCGCTATGGGCGCTAAATACCTCGGCGTGCCTTTCGATATCCACGGCGGCGGAATGGACCTGAAATTTCCTCACCATGAATCCGAAATAGCCCAGGCCGTCACTGCCTTCGGTAAAATGCCCGTGAAATACTGGATGCATAATAATATGATTACTATCAACGGACAAAAAATGGGTAAATCCCTCGGGAATTTTATTACCCTTAACTCGTTCTTTACAGGTGATCACCCACTGCTGAAACAGCCATATTCCCCTATGACAATCCGCTTCTTTATCCTCCAGGCTCACTATCGCTCTGAACTCGACTTTTCAAATGATGCACTGATCGCTGCGGAAAAGGGTATGAAGAGATTGTTCGCGGCCATGAAAACTATCAAAAAAATAAATCCTTCCGTTACGTCGGATTTTAATGTGAAAGAATTTGTCTCCAATTGCTATAAAGCCCTCGACGATGACTTCAATACCCCCATCCTTATCGCCCATCTTTTCGACGCGGTGAAAGCTGTCAACTCTTTCGCCGATGGCAAAATGACAATTACTAAAGAAGACCTCGATTATCTTTCAGAGAATATGAATGAAATCGTCCTTAATATACTCGGACTCTCCGACGAAGAAGAATTGAGCGATAACGGAAGTACCAAACTCGTAGATAATTTGATGAATCTTATCCTCGACCTGAGAGCTAAAGCCCGTCAGAATAAGGACTGGGCTACGTCGGATACTATTAGAGACAGCCTGAAACAGGCTAATGTTACAGTCAAAGACGGTAAAGACGGCTCAACATGGAACGTCGAATATGAGTAAAATCGTCCGTGTCGGGAATTTGCTCCTCGGCGGAGATAATCCCGTAAGAGTACAGTCGATGACTAATACCGACACCGCAGATGTTGTGGCTACCGCACAACAGGTGGCGGACCTCGTCGATGCGGGTTGCGAACTCGTTAGAATAACAACTAAAAATATCGCTGACACCCATTCTCTCTACGATATCAAAAATGAACTCCTTAGACGTAATATCTACGTCCCACTGATAGCAGACGTCCATTTTAACCCTAAAGTGGCCGAAGCTGCTGCTGCAATAGTCGAAAAAGTCAGAATAAACCCCGGTAATTATATAGATAAAAATGCGGGAACACCACAGAAAACAGAGATAGCAATCGCTCAGGCTACAGAAAATATCGCCCCCCTTGTGGAAATATGCAAAAAATATGATACCGCTATCAGAATAGGCGCTAACCACGGCTCCCTTTCTAACAGAATCATTCAGAAATACGGTAATACCCCAACAGGGATGGTGGCTTCTGTTCTCGAATTTGTCGACATCTTTCAAAAACTTGATTTTCATAACCTCGTCCTTTCCCTTAAATCAAGTAACCCTCTCGTGATGATTGAAGCAAATAGAATGCTCGCCCGCGAAATGCAGTCAAGAGGCGATTCCTATCCGATTCATCTTGGCGTTACCGAGGCCGGCGCAGGAATAGACGCTCGCCTTAAATCACTCCTCGGTATCGGCTCCCTTCTTACGGAAGGAATAGGGGATACTATCAGAGTCTCTCTCTCTGAAACCCCTGTCAACGAAATCGCACCGGCAAAAACTATCGCTACACTGAAAAGTGATATAAAACGATATAATATCGGCATGGATCTTAATGTCCCTAACACCGACCTGATAGTCTACAAAAACCCACAGGATATACCCGTAACATCCTCAATTATTGCACTTTCCAAGTTTACACTCAGGGACGCTTGCGAACAACTCGAAAATAGCCGAAAAACCAGCCCAGTGCTGTTTTTACAGGAAAAACTTACCGAAGACAACTGCTTCACGTTATTATACCTCCTAGCAAACTATTATGTTTACGGTATCTGCGTAAATGCAGACGAAAAATTAATCGCCGACATATTACAGACGACAAAGATAAAAATTTCCAAACCGGAATATATCAGCTGCCCTACCTGTGGAAGAACCGAATACGACCTTATGACCGTTCTTGAAGATGTAAAGAAGAAAACAGCTCACATTAAAAATGTTACTATTGGCGTGATGGGCTGCATCGTCAACGGCCCCGGCGAAATGCTCGGCGCCGACTATGGAGTTGTGGGCTTCGGCAAAGGTAAGGTCCTGTTATATTATAAAGGGAAACCTGTAGGCAAACCCTTCCCCCAGAAAGAAGCCGGCGACAGACTGGTCTCCTTTATTTCTACAAAAAATCTTTGATTTACCCCTGAATAATCTACCCCAATCACGAAATCCTATTTGCTAATTTATAATTGCTAATTAATTTCACTATCTTTGCAGCTTAAATAAAAAGAACAGCTAATGGCGTCGTCGAAAAGACTTGTGTTGTTGATATTATTTCTTTTGCCGGCTCTCGGTTTCGCCCAAAACGATATCAGAGCCTTCGAAAGTTATAATAAAGGCGTGTCTTTTCTGAAAATAGACGAAGTAGACTCTGCCTATTCCTGCTTCGCAAAAGCTATCTTACTGAAACCGGACCTCAGTCGCGCTTATTATAATCTTGCCGTTACATGCTATCGTAAGGAGGACTATCGCGGGTCAATATCCAACATCAACAGATATCTCGAGACAAACCAGAGCGGGATGAACTACTATCTTAAGGCCAGAGCTTATCATAACCTTAATGAGCCGGATTCTGCACTCGTCTTGTATCATAACTCCTTGCTCCTGAATCCTAAACTTGCTGATGCCTATATGTATATGGGCGTAATATATTATGAAAAAGGCGATTACGATAACTCCCTGCTGTATCTTAATGAGGCCGTCAGACTTGATAAGACTAAATGGTATTATTTCTATAACAGAGGTTGTGCCTATTCAAAAAAAAGTCAATATTCCAATGCAGTGGAAGATTTTTCCGCCGCCCTCGAATTGAATCCGAATAATGTGGAGGTCATATCCGATCTCGGTTACTGCTATTATAAACTGGAAGACAACAGGACGGCGATAAGAACTTTGAAAAAAGCCCTCGAAATAGACCCCCTCCATACTCGCTCCTGCAATAATCTCGGACTCGTGTTTTATAAAATTGACAATTATCTCGAAGCTAACCTGCGCTTTACGGAAGGACTGAAATTGGACCACTCTAATACGGCTCTCCTAAACAACAGGGGGGTGACCTTCTTTAAACTCGAAAGCTTTGATAGAGCTATCCAAGATTTTAATGCCGTTCTTGATATCACCCCTACCGATGGAACAACCCTGCTAAACAGAGGCAACGTTAAAGAATATCTGCTCGATACAGAGGGCGCTTGTCAGGATTGGCTGAAAGCCCTCTATTTTGGTATCGATGAATCGCTTGTGCCACTTAAAATTTGTAACCCATGAGACGATTGATCATCCTTGTGTTAAATGTGCTCTTGTTCTGCTCTGTCGCGGTGGCTCAAAATGTGGAGTTCAATGCTCAAACCTTGCCTGATAAGAAAATCCGTAAATATGCGCTGAAAATGCTCGACAACGGAGATAAACTTTATTACGCTAAAACTCCTGATTATACAGGCGCTCTCAACTGCTTCCTCGAAGCTTACGCCGTTAATAAAAATAATGCTTTGCTGAATTATAAAATAGGGAAGTGCATCTTGTCGTATAATAAAAAGGACGGGATACCATATCTACAAGCCTCTTTCGATATTATGCAGACTATGTCACAACCGGATAAAAATATTTATCTCGACCTCGTTCTGCTGATGGCTAAAGCCTGTCATTTTAATTATGAGTTTGAAACAGCAATAGACTTCTATCAACTGTGGCTCGCGAATGCAGATCCCAACAATATGCCTGTCGCAACATGGAATGAGGTGAATAATAACATCGCTCGTTGTAACTCCGGAATATCTTTGGTTAAAAATCCCGTGAGAGCCATTATTAACAACCTCGGAAACAGCGTCAATGGTTATTATAAGGACTTTTCCGCCGTCTGCGATGCCGACAACCTCCTCTGGTTTTGCTCTACTCGCCCACAAAACCCGCCGACTAAAAAGAAAGTCCCTGTGAGCAATATCTATTGTGCCGAAAAACAGACCGATGGTAGCTTTGGGGTGGTGCGACTACTCGGGGAACCATTTAACTCAGGTAAAGACGATATAATAACCGATATCTCTTATAACGGAAAATATGCTCTTATCAGCAGAAACGGCGACATCTATTATTCTATAAAAAATTCTAAGGGTCAATGGACAAAGTTTAGTTTTTTAGATAATGATATTAATACCGATTATGATGAACATTATGCCTCTTTCGGAAAAGATATGAGGAGCGTGTTTTTTGTAAGCAATAAACCGGGTGGCTTCGGCGGTTACGACATCTATCGCGGCGACCTCATGCTTACAAGAAATGGGGGGCTCAGATGCGTAAATGTGGTGAACCTCGGGGAAAATATCAACTCTGAGTTCGATGAGATATGTGTCTCCTTCTCTAAATTCGGCAATAAAATGTTCGTTTCTTCCAATAATACCTCTTCTATCGGCGGCTTCGATGTCTTTAAAGCTATACCGCAAGATGGTTCATGGTCGCCCTTGATTAATATCGGATACCCTGTTAATACTACCGGCGACGACCTGTATTATGTGCCTGCTAACGATGATAATGTGGGATTCTATACAGTAGAAGACGCAACTTTTGATACGGATCTGTATAGCGTGGATCTCGTAGATGTCCAGAGTATTTGCATTATGAAGGAAATTAATGGGTCTATGGTTTATACTTCAAAGGAGAAAGATATCGAGACTTTCGGCTACGAAGATGCTATGAAGATAAACTCCTATGTCATCTGTCCCGTCTCCGGAACGTTCTTCGATACAATAGCCAACGTGCCGCTATCTCTATCCGTCGATGTGATAAACAACGAGACCTTGCATGTGATAGCTTCTTTCGAAACCCAGCCTAACACCGGCAAATACTCTATCTCTCTTCCCTCAGGCGAGAGCTACGGCTTTATCATTCACGACAATAATTACCTCTTCTGCCCCAAAGAAATTACTATCCCCGGATCGTCTTTCTATGTGCCTTTTGAAGAGAATTTCTTTATGCATAGCTATACGGCAGATACTATTATGCCACTGAATTATATATCTTTTATTAAAGATAATGAGAAATTTAATATGGAGAAGTCCGCCGGTGAACTCTTTCGACTGCTTACAGTGCTAAAAACACATGCAAACATGAAAGTGGAAATTTATGGAAAACCTTATTATTCGCTGAAAGTCTGCGAATACTTGATAGATAACGGCATAGATGCCGACAGAGTGTCTAAAAAACTCTCTCTCGAAAACGGCAAAAATTTATCCGGCGTGAGATTCTATTAATCCGCCGACAATTAAAAATTATTATTTACTTTTGCATTATTATCATGAATGCTGTAATAGAATTAGAAAATATTATCAAAGATTTTAACATGGGCACCATAACGGTGAATGCTTTGCGTGGCATTTCACTCACCGTAAACAAAAATGAGTTCGTCGCCCTCATGGGCCCTTCCGGCTCCGGAAAATCGACACTCATGAATATAATCGGTTGCCTCGATACTCCTACCTCCGGCAATTATTTTATTAACGGGCAGAATGTAAGTAATATCGATGATGAAAAACTCGCCGCTATCCGTAATAAGGAGATAGGATTTATCTTCCAGTCGTTTAACCTCCTGTCACGGCAGACAGCCCTCGAAAACGTTATGCTCCCTCAGATTTATGCCGGCGTGCCTAAGACGCAACGATTATTAAATGCGAAAAACGCTCTCGAAAAGGTGGGACTCGCTGATAGGGTAGACCATAAACCTAATGAGTTGTCCGGAGGACAAAAACAACGAGTCGCAACTGCGAGAGCTCTTATCAATAACCCGAGTATTATCCTCGCCGATGAACCTACCGGCGCTCTTGATACTAAGACTTCTCTTGAGATAATGAAATTGTTGGAAGAAATACACGATGCAGGTAATACTGTCGTTATCGTTACTCACGAAGAAGATATCGCTGCTCATGCCCATAGAATCATCCGTCTCGTCGACGGCCAAATAGTGTCAGATAAACCAAATACCCCCATAAGGGTCTCATAATGAAAATATATACTAAAACCGGAGATGCCGGAACTACTGCCCTGATAGGCAATAAGAGAGTTTCTAAAAATGATGCCCGCGTAGAAGCCTATGGCGCTGTGGATGAACTTAACGCTTTTCTCGGACTCGTGAGAACTTTTAACCTCCCGGGTCAAGTGGAGGATATGATCCTGAGGATACAGAAAAACCTGTTCTCCGTTTCTTCTTTTATGGCTTGCACTTCACCCGAAATAGCAGCCAAATTCGGAGAACCAGATACTGAAATTGTTGCTGCTATGGAACAAGCTGTCGATGAAATGATGAAAAAACTTCCTGAGACTTTCTCTTTCTCAATACCTGCTAAGAACCCTCTGTCTGCAAATGTCAATATCGCCAGAACCGTATGTCGCCGCGCTGAACGTAATACCGTAGCAGTGAAAGATTCATTCCCCCATAGAGAGTATGTGCTCCAATTTCTCAATCGCCTCGCCGACTACCTCTATGCCCTTTACCGTATTTTAGATGAATAATAATTAACGAAATATGAAATTCTTTTATCGCTTTCTGACAGCTGCTGTTTTAATCGCTGTAGTATGTTCTTCCTGCGAGAGACCTTCTTATTCCGTCAAATCAATAGAAGGCCGTACCTTAACAATGGACTCTGTTTATGACGAAAATCAGAATATCACAGCACTGCAGACCCTAAATATTTATCAACCACAGGTGGCGGTAATCATGGACTCCGTGATCGGCTCTTCCCTCGTATACCTCTCTAAAGGAGTGGGTAGCGAGACTCTGCTCGGTAACTTTACGTCAGATGCCCTTATCGACCTTTCCGAAACATATTTCGACACCCGCGCAGATATGTCTATTATGAACAGAGGCGGCCTCAGAACAACATTCCCACAAGGACAACTTACCCTCGGCGATGTCTATAAGGTTTACCCCTTTGATAACTATCTTACAATGATCTATCTAAAAGGAAAAGAGATTAAAAGCCTCTTTAACCTCTTTGCTCGCTGGAATAGAACGGAATGCCTCGGCGGCGCTGATGTCGTAATCGATAACGGGAAAGTCACTAAAGCCCTCGTCGCCGGAAAGGAAATCGACGATGATAAAGAATATGCAATCGCCACTATCGACTATCTCGTTGAAGGAAATGACGGAATGCCGATGCTCAATAATTATGATAGCATAATAAAATCCGGCGTCCTCCTCAGAGATGCAATGGCAAAATATATCGCTGAAAAAAGCCCTGTCAATGCACAACTCGACGGTAGAATCGTTATAAAATAAATGCCGCTATGAAAAAATTTTTAGCCCTAATACTCCTGACGACAACGACATTGTTCTGTTTCGCCCAAGAAAAAAATATTGTAATTATTCATACTAACGATATGCACAGCCAAGTAGAGCCTTTCGCAGAAAATGCCGGCGGATATAAAGCGGGAAAAGGCGGAATGGTGCGAGTGGCTACATTTATCGAACAGGAAAGAGAAGCTAATAAAAACATCCTCGTATTGGATGCCGGCGACTTCTCTCAGGGGACTCCTTATTATAACCTCTTTTCCGGTGAGGCAGAGATCGCTATGATGAACGCTGCCGGATACGATGCGGCTACTCTCGGAAATCATGAGTTCGACCTCGGAATGGATAATCTCGCTCGTCTAATACGACAGGCCGATTTCCCGTTCGTGAACGCTAACTTCGATTTTACCGGTACCCCCCTCGAAGGACTGGTTAAACCTTATGTGATTCTATATAAAGATAATGTTAAAATCGGCGTCTTCGGTTTGTCGGTAGACCTCAAAGGCTATACCTTCGAGAATAATTATGCCGGAATAGTATTTAAAAATACCTTTGAGTCTGCTGCCGAAATGGAAGACTTGCTGAAAAATAAGGAACACTGCGACCTTATAATATGCCTCTCACATATCGGATATGACGGCGACCCTGACGATGTCTCTGATTATAATGTGGCCGCTAAAAGCCATTATATTGACGTAATCATTGGCGGCCATACCCATACCTATCTCCAAAAGCCTCAGGAAGTGAAAAATGCCGACGGAAAGATCGTTTATGTTGCCCAAACAGGCTCAAGCTGTATGCATGTAGGTGAAATTGTCGTAACATTGGATGAAGATTAATAGACTTAAAAAGGTTGATTCTACAAACCTCGAGGCGCAGCGCCTCCTCGATGCCGGCGCAGTTGCCCCCTTCGTAGTCTTCGCCGACGAACAGACCGCCGGAAAAGGACAGGGCGACCATTCCTGGAATGCTGCCCCTTGTATGAACCTGACCTGCTCTTTCGTTCTGCGACCACAACTTGCCGTCGCTGAACAATACCTCGTGACTGTCGCTGCCTCTCTCGCCGTTAAAAAAACAATACAACAACTGCTGCCTGCAGTTAACCCCAAAATAAAATGGCCTAATGATGTCTATGTCGACGATAAAAAAATTTGCGGCATCCTTATCTCTCATAAGATCATCGGAAGTGAAATAGAATCAAGTATAATCGGTATAGGTCTCAACGTTAATCAAAAAGTTTTCCCCGAAAATATTCCTAATCCGGTGTCTATGAGTCAATTGTCGAAAAAAAACTATAATATTGATGAGGTGCTATTAATCTTGAAAAAGAATATAGTCGAAATACTTAACAGAGTAGAGACTGATCCTATAGCGTCTGTGAGATATTATACTGACAACATGTATAAACTTGGGGAGAAGTCTGTTTATACCGTTAATGGCGTACAAAAACTGTTGACAGCAACAGGGATTGACGAATACGGAGGAATTGTTGCTGAAGAGGATCTATTGTAGCTTCTCAAACTTATCCATATCTTCCTGTATCTTTTGCATACAGTAATAGTTGTCGAACCAGATCTTCCTTTGTGCAATCTTTTTAAACGATTTAGTGTGAAGATGCAACTTCTTTATCGCCTTATGGTCATTACCCATCTTAAGCTTTATGTCACTCAACAATCTCTCGATACACAGCTCGCCTATTTTGGAAACCATGCCCATCAGGTGATGACCGCGAATGAACATATATACATTATCGGAGGTTACTCCATATCCTGCATAATATTTCTTCAGAAACTCTATGTCGGTAGCGGGGGAGTTCTTTT
>JAQVPY010000204.1 GCA_028701815.1 Bacteroidales bacterium
GATTGATGTGCAAGTAGGTTCTTTGTTATTTACGAAAAGTGGCAGCATCGGACGTACTTGTATAGTTCGTAATAATATTAAATATGGTCTTGTTGAAAGTGTTGGGGTAATTAACTTAATTAATGTTATGCAATTGCCGAAGCGAGTAGCGTGTCGGCGCTTTTTTGCAATATGGCAATGGCGATTATTCACGCCCGTCTTTTCCGACTGACGCAGGAAAAGCGGTATCTGATGCGGGCGGTTCAAACGGCTCATGCCATCACCGATAGCCCGCATTATAACAACGGTGGAGTGCTTGTGAACGACCGGGACGCATGGGCAAATGGCAGCTTTGTAGGGGATTATGTGCGCGAGGTGCTGGTGCTACCTCGCATTCGCCCAAGAGATATCCGGCTTATCCAGTCCACTGCGACCTCTATTCTGGAAACCTGCCGGACGGACAATGGCTACTACCGCCCTGAATGGAGTGGCAATGGTATCTGGACTGCGCGCACCGCTAGCAAACCCGACCCGACGGTGCCCGAACAGGTGATGACCAGCTCATGTACGGCTAATTTTGTGATAGGCGCTGCTTTAGCGGGGAAAATAGTCCTCAAGGGTGAGTAAAAGTGAGTGCTTTTTGGAAATGGGCAGAGGAAAAAACTGAGGATGACGGTATGGCAGCGATACTTCTGATAATCTAAATTATCTTTGCCACAAGGATAAAAGTTTTGGAAGTTGTTGCATTTCGGGCACATAATTTGATGTGACTTCATCATGAGAACCTCTCTTTAATTTGGGAGTACTTTGGGTTTGTGGTGAAACCATTGTAAGTATGAGGTCTTGGGTGCACTTTTCACCACAATAAAATCATCAGTTAACGACGGAGGGACAACTGTTTATTCAGCAATACTGTATAAGGTAATTATATGGCACCAAATTGATTATCATATTCCTGGCGGATATAAAACAGGAACTGAAATTCACTTTTCCCCTAATAATTTTCATGATCTTGAATACTACACAATATGAACATGATCTACGTTTAGGTCATGGCATCTTTTTCATTACCTCTTTACAAAAAAGCACTCACCGTTCTGTTGAGTGCTTTCGTATTGCCTAATGCGGCCAAAAATTGATATGCTGTAAACAAAAAACGTTCCTACTTTCTGATGTCGGCGTAGTATTGCTCAAAAGAGATTTGTTCCGCAAGAGCTTTGTCTCTGAGTTCCGAAGCGAAGCGTGACCATTCTTCAAATTCGGATACGGTCAATTTCTTTTTCATATAGCGGGCGTAGTGAGCCTTATATGCTCGGTTATAGGTTTGCCAGACAGGATCGTTTTTGCATTTGTCATCATAGCGGCGGCGAGCACCTACATCACGACAGGTTTTATCAGGCTCGTCCGGAAGCGGTGTGTCACAGTAGCTGAAATATTTACCTGCACGAATCAGAAAAAAGCGACCGCATTGCTTGCACTGATTGGGAATAAAATTCTTCTTTATACCGCTCCAAAAATCGTAAAAGAGGAACGATTTCAAATCGGAGAACAGAATTTCCTCGCAGAGTATGGGTTTATTGTTTTCATCCTTTAAAACCTTATAGCCGAAGGTCTCCATTTTACATTTGATTTTATGAAAAGCATTGCCGTTTTCTTTGTTGAAAGCATCAAAATAAGAAGCGACTTCATTAGCGGTCGGAAAGGTACCGCTACGGTGCAAATAGTTTTCAATAAACGGATGAAAAACCTTATGAACCGCTATATAAGAAGCTAATAAAGAAATATAACTATCAAAATACTCCGTTATATCCTTGTTAGCTTTCTCTGCTTCTTCGACCATATTATAATCTGTATAATCAATTTCCTCCGGGAGAAAGGCGTGCAGATGCATATAGTAGGCTCCGGTTTCGCTTCTTTCTGCGAATGCAAATTCGTTGGAAGTGTCCTCTTCAGGCCATTCGTCCTTAGAATAATCAATGCCGTCTTCAAATAAAAAGGTGTGTTTATTTAAAATATCTTCTAATGTGATACCATTAAACTGACGAAGCTTATCGTAGGGAGGTAACGAACCCAACATAGTATCAATGTCCCGGATTTTTTTCATTGCCGAATAAACATTGGCATTGTAATTTTGAATAAAATTGTAGGGAATGTCCTCGCTGAAAAGCAGTTCATTTTTAAGACTTTTCAAGTCATAACGCAAATTCTCTACAAGAGATAAATAGTTCGTATTCAGATACGCTGTCAGTGTTTCACCGGCAGCGTATTTATATTTTTCGTTGATATACACGTCGTCGTTCCAAAAGTAAGCACGAAAGGAAAACATAAGCTCCTCCAAAAATATTTTCAAAAATAGATTATTGAACTGCGAAAATAGAGTATTTAATTTAATTATACAACATCTATTGAATTTTAACAAGAGGATTGTTAAAATATGAATAGATAATTTGATGTTATTATTCAACATCTATTTGGTAAGGAGGTAAAAATTGAAGGAATCTGTTTTTAACAGTTATGAGGAACTGCCGTTATTTTTGAATGCAGAAGTAGTCGGCAAGGTGCTCGGTGTGTCGATCTCATCCGCTTATGAGCTGATGCACGAAAAAGGATTCCCCAGCGTTCACATCGGGAACAGGCTTATTGTTCCGAAAGAAAAGTTTGCCGAATGGGTGGACAAGCAGGCTGAAAGGTAAGGTGATTGATTGAAATATAATCGTTATCCGAAGCGTAATCCGATCAAAAATTATTTTCCTCTGCCCAATGAAATTTTTTATTTAGGACTGTCCTCGGGCGAGATTTCGGTGTACTCCTATCTGCTTTACTGCGAGGACAGAAAAACATTTCAGTGCTATCCGAGCTACAAAACTATCGGCTCTGCTCTCAAAATATCTAAGAACACTGTAAGAAAATATGTTGCGGGATTGGAAGAAAAGGGCTTGATTACTACCGAGCCGACGCAAGTTTATAAGAATAATGGCAAGAGGTATAACGGTAATCTCAGATACACTATACGCCCCATTGAAGAAGCAAAGGAACAATATTTTCAAGTGCAAATGCAGCAGGTGGAGCTGGCTCAGGCTCAAGCAGACGCCAAAAGACGGCTGGAGGAATACGACCGTAAGCATAGGAACAAAGCGGTGTTGTAATTTAGAT
>JAQVPY010000205.1 GCA_028701815.1 Bacteroidales bacterium
ATTTCTAAAATCGGAAGGTATTTCCTTTGAGAGTCCTAAGATTACGGAGGCGAATGCACCGTCGGTAGAAGAGCAGAGACAGAAGTTGAGCTATACCATTATAGCTGCTGACATTCCGGATTTCAAACAGGTGGATCCCGGGCCGGCATTACAGCGTTTAGATTCTCTTGTCGGGTTGGAACAGATTAAAAAGAATATCTTCAGTCATACCAGTCTCGTACACCTTAACAAGGTGAGGGCAGACAAGGGTATGTTTAACAAGATGCCGCCTATGCACATGATTTTTACCGGAAATCCCGGTACGGGAAAGACTACGGTAGCCAAATATCTTGGCGAGATATATCATGGGATAGGGGTGTTGTCTTCCGGGCACCTTGTAGAGACTGACAGGAGCAAGCTTGTGGGGCAGTTTCTGGGCGACACGGAGAAAAACACCCTGAATGCCATCTCGCGTGCGAGTGGTGGCGTATTGTTTATTGACGAGGCGTATAATCTGTTTGTCAATGATCCCGACAGAAGAGATTTCGGACACAGGGTAATAGAGACCTTATTGACATATTTGGGAAATGACAATGGTGATATGATTGTTGTATTGGCGGGATATACCAATGAGATGACGCAGTTGTTGGAGTCGAATCCCGGGCTGAAATCGCGTTTCTCGTATATATTCCAGTTCGACGACTATGCACCGGAGCAGTTGATGCAGATAGGCAAGATAGTTCTCGATGGCGAAAAATATCATCTTACGCCGGATGCAGAGTCGAAGTTTGCCAAATATGTTATCAATGCTTATGATAACAAAGACGAGCATTTCGGAAACGGGAGGTTTATTTCGCGACTAATAAAATCGCACATAATTCCGGCGGCGTGTCGTCGTTTGTCACAAAGCGGAGATGTGGATACTTTTGATGTCGAACGGTTAAGTGAGATTGTGGCGAGTGACATACCAGAGACCGAGGTTAAGAATACGAGCCTCGTATCTATAGATGAGACGATGTTAAAAGACGCGCTTTTGTCGCTTGACAGTCTCATATCATTACAAAACGCCAAGAATGCAATTCATGATTTGGTCGACATTGCGCGTTATCGTCACAAACAAGGCAAATCTTATTTCAACTCCGACGATTTGATACTCAGGTTTGTGGGCGATTCAGGGACAGGCAAGAGTACTGTGGCAAAGATACTTGCACGGGTATTCCAGTCGCTGGGTGTATTAAAACGCGGTCATTATGTTTCTTTAAATGTTGATGAGTTTATTCATTCTGACAGGCCGATGAACATTGTTGAGACGTATTTGAAGAGGGCTGCTGACGGATTGTTGTTTTTTGATCTTGATGCACCGGATTATGCCATGAACTCTTTTGAGCCGTTACACAGACAGATAAGAAACAAAATTCGTGAATTGGAACTTCATGTGGCAGTTGTATATGCTGAGACGAAGAATGAAAACGATATGTTGGTTTCGGGTTTGGCGCAGAATGGCATCTCTTCTTTCAACCACAGTATAGTGTTTGAAAATTTAACAGGTGACGAATTATTGGCGATATTCGGAAATATATTACAAGAGCGTTTCGATTTGGATATTGATGAAAAAGCGAGGGTTTTTGTAGGAGACTATATCAAGCATCTTTGTCTCGATAAAAAGCTTGCCAATGCGCGTACTATAATGCTTTTGGCGAAACATACGGCGCAGCAGGCGCAGTTGCGTATGGCTAAATTGCCGGAGATGTCGCAGGAAGTTTTATTTGAAGATGTTGAGAATTTAGAATGGAGTGGAGGTATGGGCAGGACAAAAGTTGGCTTTTTATAAAAAAATAGTATTACTTTTGCCAAATTTATTATAGACAGTTATGATACTCATTTTTGATGTTGGAAACAGTGATGTGGTAGCTTATCTTTACGATGTTAATGGCGGCAAAGACGACAACAATAATGTATGGAACGGACCTTGGCGTGAGGTAATGCGAGTAAGGACGGACGTAACGAAGCAGTATTTCCATTGGCTTTTTGATGTCAACTACAAGATAAGCGAGTATGCCGAGCGCATAGATAAAATTGTTTACAGCTCTGTTGTTCCGGAGTTGAATGAGAAGTTGATAAAGATATGTAAGGAGTTGTTTTCTATTTGTCCCATAGTGGTCAATTACAAGTTGTATGCCAATCTTCCGATAGCGATACCGCAGCCGCGAATAATTGGTTCCGACCTTGTGGCCAATGCTTTTGCAGGGTATACGCGCAGTCCCGAAGGTTGTATCATTGCCGATTTCGGCACGGTTTTAACGTTTACGACTGTTTATAACAAGGAGATACAAGGGGTTACCTTTGTTCCCGGATTAAAGACTGCCATGAGTTCCTTAGTCGACAAGACTGCGCAGTTGCCGCGGGTGACATTTGAGGTTCCGCCTTCAGTGATAGGCAAGAACACGGCGCAGGCAATAAATGCCGGTATTTTATACGGTTATGCGGGGCTTGTCGATAGGATTTTGTCGCAGATACGCAAGGAGGTGAAGGTGCCGTTGAAAGTATTCTCTACGGGTGGGCTCGGCGACAAATTACAGGAGCAGTGCAGTGTAGAATTTGAATATGACAGGTTGCTTACGGCCGACGGATTAAGGCTGATAGCAGAGTATAGTAATAAAAACGAAGAGTCGCATTAATCATAGCTGTATTTTTTTGCAGGTATGATTGGTTCTAAAGACAGGAATCATGAAACTTTTGAGTGTTGAGCAGACACGTGAGGCTGATGCGTATACCATTTTGCATGAGCCGGTGTCAAGTTTGGATTTAATGGAGCGTGCGGCGACGCGTGCATATTCCTTTATCAGGGGACGTTTTAACGAGAATAAGAAATACGTGGTTATTGTCGGCAGCGGCAACAATGGTGGCGACGGTCTTGTCATCTCGCGCAAGCTGAAGGAAGACGGCTGTGATGTCGTTGCTGTCATGGTCAGGATGTCGCATACGCTTTCGCGTGACTGTTCCGAGAATTTAAAGCGTTTACGTAAGACGGGCTGTAAGATTGTCGATATAGATAAGTGGCTTCCCGAGTTTACTTCGAGTGTCCGAAATAATGATACTATTATCATAGATGCTTTATTCGGTTCGGGTTTATCCCGTCCTTTA
>JAQVPY010000051.1 GCA_028701815.1 Bacteroidales bacterium
CCTATCACCTTTACATGGCAGTCAGGCTCATGGGATTCGGAATGCTCTTTCGAAATCTATTATGTTGATGGCGACAATATTTATTCATCTTCAGGCACCCCCTCAGCCGGAGCGTTTTATTCTTTCGTCGTCAATTGCTCAGGTACTGTTAGCGGTTGCTCACCTGTCCAAAATCTTGAAGCCGCCGTTGACGGCTCTACCGTTGAACTTTCTTGGCAAGCCCCCGAAGAAGGCACACCTACAAGATATGATATCTACCGCGGATCCTCAGTAATAGGCACCACCGCTACTCTGGGTTTTGTTATTGACAATGCTCCGTCAGGCGTTTCTCAATATTGCGTGCTTCCGATTTTTACCGACTGTGCAACTACGGCAGAATGCGTCTCCGTTAACGTTATAGTCCTATGCGACCCTGTCAGAGACCTTACTGCTACCCTCGGATTGAACAGAGAAGTGACCGCTTCATGGACAGAACCTGAAGATGCTACAGGACTTGTCAATTATATCGTTGATGTAGATGGAGAAGAAACCGGCACTACAACGGAGACTACTTTTACATCTGTATTGGAATCAGGAAATCATACTATCGAAGTAAAAGCTGCTTTCGATGACGGTTGCATATCAGATCCACTCGCAGTTGAAATTGCCGTTATTGATTGTTTGCCCCCTGCTTCTTTACAATATAACGTCTCTTTCGTGGCAGGTGTATATACATTAAATATTACGTGGACTACACCTGAAACAACTCCGACGCCATCTTCTTATATAGTATATGCTGATGACGTAGTTGTTGAAACAACTACTGAAAACAACTACCAGACAGTGATAGAACCGGGCGTATATTCATATTGCATTTCCGCTGTTTATGACGGCTACTGCACATCTAATACGGTATGTGAAGATATAGAAATCGCCGATTATCCTTGCGCTCCGGTACGGAATCTGGAAGCAACCCAGCAACCTGCCGCTCAAATAGTCGTTCTTTCATGGACAGCTCCTGAAGATTATGCTAAAGGAATCCTAAACTATGGTATTTATCTCGATGATGTCTTCAATGCTGAGACAACAGAACAGACATATACTGTTGAAAATGCCCCTCTCGGAGTTCATGAATACGGTGTAACCGTACGCTATGAATATGAATGCGACGAAACGGAAATGTCATACGTTTCCCTTAATATTGAGGGACTTGAAAATATTCATAATGATACCAAGGTATTTCCTGTTCCTGCTTCCTCGGAATTTATCGTAGAAGGTGAAAACATCACTTCTCTGGCTCTTTATAACTCCATGGGACAACTCGTAAAAACAATGCCTGTCAATAGCGTCATAACTGTTGTTGACGTTTCAGACTTGAAACAAGCACTCTATCTTCTTAATATCTATTATGAAGATGGTAATGCCTCCGCAGTGAGAATAACGGTTAGCAGATAACAAACAATTTAAATTTTATTACGGGGTAGAGTAGAGTGTCCTTTTCTTTACCCCGTAATTTTATACAAAATGAATAATATTACAGAAAAGCACAATAGAATCATCCTCGGTATCGACCCAGGGTCGCTTAATTTCGGCTATTGTATCTTACAACAGGACGGCCGCAAATATACACTTATCACTAAGGGTATTCTGAAACTTCAGACGATAAGCGATCAGATAAATAAAAACAAAAAGATTTACGAATTTTTGTCCGATTTACACCAAACCTACCTCGTAGACGAAATTTCCATCGAACAACCGGTATACGGAAAAGATGCTCAGGCGATGCTAAAGTTGGGTAGAGTACTCGGATGTTGTATAGGCTTTGCCATATCTCACAACCTCCCGATTATGGAATATCCACCCAAGACGGTAAAACGTATCATTACAGGAAATGGAAATGCCGCCAAACAGCAGGTGGCTTTTATGGCGGCAAATATTTTAGGGATAACCTATAACGCGAATACGAACACTTTCGACGACATGGATGCAGCCGCCATAGCGTTGACACATGCATACAACCTTAGCGGAATTCAAATGACCAGCGCGAAAAAATCATGGGAAAAATTCATCAAGGAAAACCCCGATAGAATAGAAGGGTTGAAATAAATCAACCCTTTATATATTTTTCTGCCGCTTCTGTGCCGGCATGAAGAGCTTTAATATTTGCATTAACCACATCTTCCCCCTTACGCGCGAAGATACTCATAAGAGCCTCTTCAAATGACTCGTAAGGCATGTCAATAAACTTGGCGGCAGCGCCGAGAATAACAATATTTGCAGATCTCGAAGAACCGAGATCCTTAGCAATGGTGTTAGCATCAATGATGATGTGATTTTTATATTTCTTAAGCTCGTTATAAATATCTTCCGCTTCAGGATAGTTGGAAATATTATTGAATGTCGCCTTATTAGTAACAATCCATCCGTCGGGTTTAAGCATATCGACATATCTGAGTGCCTCCATAGGTTCAACGGAGATAATGATATCTACCTGCCCCTGAGGAATCAAATCAGAGGCTATCGGTTTGTCGGATAAACGCAGGTGCGACTGTACATCGCCGCCTCTTTGACTCATCCCGTGGACTTCCGCCTGTTTAATATTAAGACCCTTTGCTACTGCTGCAGTGCCTATTGTGGCTGCAATGGACAAAATCCCTTGTCCGCCTACGCCTGCTAAAATTATATCTGTTTTCATTAGCTTATGATTTAATTATTGTAATAACGATTAATATTATCTTCTTCTGTGTTTCTTTCCTATCACCTGTAAACATTCGCGGCGCGGGACAATTACTGATACACCCTTGTATTCGAGTTCTTCCTTAATAACTTTGACGTTTTCTTCGTGGTTCTTTGGCAAAGGAATAATAACTCTGATGTGTTCTTTTTCGACTCCGAGACCCAAACAGATATTTTCAATACGTCCGAAAGCACATGAGTCCTGACCGCCGGTCATGCCTGTCGTCTCATTGTCAAGTATCATCACGGTAATAGCACTCTTGTCTAATATGGCGTCAAGCAGGCCTGTCATTCCCGAATGTGTAAACGTAGAGTCGCCGATAATAGCAACGGCAGGGAATATCCCTGCGTCAAAAGCACCCTTAGCCATAGTTATGGAGGCACCCATGTCAACACAAGAGTTGATTGCATTATATGGAGGCAGCGCGCCGAGAGTGTAACAGCCTATGTCGGCGAAAACTCTACCAGGCACATAGTCGCTGAGGGCTTCGTTCAAGGCATTGTAAGATGAAATATGAGGACAGCCGTCGCACAATTTCGGAGGACGCGGTTTAACTACCTCGGGGACAATATTAAAATCGGGTACTTTAATCCCGAGACCTTGCGCAACAATATTCGGATTTAATTCGCCCATTCTTGGTAAAGTGCCGTCTAATCTTCCGCGGATGATTAATGGAGTGGGTATTATGCTCTTTATCTGCTCTTCAATAAACGGATAGCCATCTTCAATAACAAGAAGCTCTACCGACTCCGCAGCAAGTCGCGTAAGCATATTTACAGGCAATGGATATTGCGAAATCTTCAGTATGGAATAAGGACAACCGTCAGGATAGTTTTCCATTAAATAGTTGTAACCGATACCCGAAGCGATAATTCCTAATTTTCTGTCCTTACCGAGAGTGAGAGTATTCCAACCGTCTTTTTCTCCGTGTGACATAAAATCATTCTGCTTTCCGAGTAAACCGGCATAATTTTTCTTGGCAATAGCCGGAAGCAAAATAAACTGTTTGAGATTAGTGGGAATATTGAGGAGATTTTGTGCCTTTGGCGACTTACATTCAACACCTGAACGAGAGTGCGCCAGACGGGTAACCATTCTTAAAAGAACAGGAGTGTGGAACATCTCTGAAAAATTGAAGGCATATTGTACCAAATCATAGCATTCCTGCTGATTTGAAGGTTCAAATGTAGGAATCAAAGCAAATTTACCGTAAACTCTCGAGTCCTGCTCGTTCTGTGAAGAGTGCATCGAAGGATCGTCGGCCGAAACAATAACAAGCCCACCGTTGGCTCCAACTATCGAGGCATTCATAAACGGGTCGGCAGCAACATTCAATCCGACATGTTTCATACATACCAAAGCCCTTTTCCCGGCATAAGACATCCCTAATGCAGATTCGAGAGCCGTCTTTTCATTTGCAGACCAGTCGCAATGAATGCCACCTTCTTCAGCCTGTTTTGAGGCCTGAATGTATTCGGTGATTTCTGTTGACGGAGTGCCGGGATAGGCATAAACTCCGGATAATCCGGCATCCAACGCACCTTGCGCTAATGCCTCATCTCCTAATAAAAGTATTTTTTGCATTTTTTTATAGTTTTGATTTATAAGCAAATAAGAAAAATTTACATCTGATTAATAATGCTTGTAAAGATAATGCTTTTTTATAATATTTTCAATCATTTGTTATGAATTTTTCCAACATTTCAACGGGTATCTGCTTCGCAATAATCCTCTTTTCCCTGTCGAGAAGATAAATCGTCGGAGTGTATTGCACATTGTACAGTCGGCTGTATTCATCTCCAAATGGATTTATACGCCCATCAACATTTATCCAGGATATCTTGTTGTCATTAATATACTGTTCCATCCCCCGTCCCGAATTACCCGTATATACCGCGTAAACTTCAAGATCATAAGCATCACGACTCCTGTCGTAAAGATCTACTAACCGAGGTGTTGCGCGCTTGCAAATCTCACAGTCATCATCCCAGAAATATACTACAATATATTGCGCATGTATGCTAAAAAGTGGCATATAGTTCATGTCTGTATCACAAAGCCTTAAATCAGGAGCAGTCTTTCCAATAAGAAGCGGTCTCATCACTTCTGCTCTATCTCTCAAATTGTTAACAATAATCGAATCAGTCCATGTATTAAAACCCGATGAATAGTAATTATCCACTATATGTACAAACACTGCATCATATCCCATTATATCGGAATCGCCAAATCTCTCCGTCAGCTTCCACAATACATGTTTAAGTGTCTCGGGAGTGTCTTTGATTTTATTCATAATAACATCCGCTGCAGCACATAATGAGTCGGGATAGGGTACAACCAGCCTGTTTAAATAGAATTCAATTCGCTCATCAAGGATTGGCGTCCTTAGCAACCTCTTGTCGGTGACCTCGAAATTGTTCCAAAATTCCTTTTGGCGTTCTTTATAAACGTTCACATCATTTTTATTAACGACCTTCAACGGCTTACCGGCTTTTATAAACAAACCAAGAATATCATTTTCATGCTTTGCAATCAGGGCATCAATATAATCATCCACAGCCCAGTCGATATCGCCGATCTCTTTTTGCAACAGTGCCATCGCCGCAGAGTCCGACTGCTGCAGTTTGTCGCGCATTTGAATAAAAGGGGTTACCTCACGCTGTTTTACCGCCAGAAATCTTATATAATCGAAAAAATCAGCGTTTAACGACGAATTAGTCTGAAGATTCTCCACGAGATTATCCTTTGTGGAAGAAAAAGATATCTTTTGCGACTCGTCCCCTATAAAAAATTCGATAAGATGTCGCAGCGATTTATCTGTGATAAGATACATCCCCTCGGGACGCAGGGTTCCAGAGCTGAAACAGTAGGCCGATTTTTCACGTACGGCCGTATCTATTATGTATATGCCAGCGCCATAATATTGACAGAGATAAAGAACGCTGTCGCTTATACCTTCAACCCTTACAGTTATTTTAGATTTCTCCTTACCGCAGGCACTCGCTGCTATAAGTGCGATAAAAAGGCAAAGAATAAATTTTTTATACAAAAGTTTCAATCTCCGATATCTTTAAATTGTGGCAAAATTATATAAATTTGCAGGATTGTTAAAATTAATCCGATTTCTTTTATGAAGAAAAGTGTTATCAGCCTCTTTTGTCTCGTCTTTTCACTCGTTTTGATATCAAACGACTTGAAATCTCAGGATTTGGAAATGGCTATCAGCCAAAAGTCGTCGCCCTCCTTTTTATCCGTAAGCGTTGGCTGTGCTTTTCCTACAGGGAGGTTCAGACAAAAGACGATATACGACAACTTTAACAATCCCTATTCTTCATTAATTCCCAAGTTACCGCTAACGGGACAGTCGAACTATACCGTAGCCGGCTTTGCTTCTCCCGGACTTGCCGTCTCCGCCAACGGCGCGTGGTTTTTTCTTAACTATTTAGGAATAGGATTGCGCGTTTTCGGTGCTCAAAATTTTCTCGCATGTAACACTCTCAACAACGCTTACAATACCGCCTACGGCGAAGGCTACGACTTTGATTTCTCAGCCAAAGACTACTATTATACCTGTTTTATTGCCCCTGCATTATATTTTTCTATTCCTGTAATCTCCAATCTGTATGTCTCCCTTGAAGCAGGCTACGGGCCGTTCTTCTCCCATTTTCCGGAATTTTCCTGCACCTGGATATACGACGATAGCACTGTCACCGAAAAAACTGAAGCTGCCAACACATGGGATTTCTCCTATTTCTTCGGTATCGGCGCCAAATACAAATTTGAAAACAATTTCGGCATCTCTTTCGACTTCAACTTCAACGAATTTTCTACCGAATATCAAATAACAACTACTTCCGAGCAGAACGTAGTAGAGACAACCGTCCCAACGGTGCATAGAAATTTTAGCCTTGCGGTAGGATTTGTGGTTTTATTTAACAATTAACAATTGGGTTGTCCGAATATGGTTGACAAATATTTGAGATAATAATTAACTATTAACATTGTTTGCAAAACGAATCCTATTAACCTCAAATTCCGGTCTATACTCCTCCGCACTTTCCATCTCCTGTTGCCAGCCGCGAGTGAGCCCTAACGACAGCATATAGTCTACAACTTCTTCATATTCCTCCTTTGTGAGCTTGCGCGACAACTCCGGATATTTGAATGCGTTATATACGGGATAATACTGCGACATGAGTGAGATGTGAACCTTCGGCGAAATCTCTATGGCAGTGTTACATAATGCAGCCTTCGAATTTTCTATGTGCCCCGGTAACACAAGATGTCGGATAATCATGCCGGAAACAGCTGTGCCATCTTTGTCGAGAACCAACTTATCGCCCTTCTGCCTGTGCATCTCTGAAATGGCAGCCAATGCGATATCGGGATAATCCTTGATTTTGGATAACTCCAATCCTAACTCGTAGCTGCCATATTTGTAGTCGGGAAGATATATGTCGATGACACCTTCCAAACCTTTTATTGTGGCAACAGTATCTATGGAATTTGTGTTATAAACGGTAATGGGACGATATCCGCGTTTCGTCAACTCATTATATATATCATAGATGTATCCGAGATATGGAGTGGGGGATACAAAACCAAGTGTCTTGCAGCCGAAGTCCAACAATTCGCAAATCTTGTCGCAACAGTCGTTTAAAGACATCCTGTCGGCAGACATGGCAGACTTATTGTCGCTTATCTGGTAGTTCTGACAATATACGCACTGCAGATTACAATGGTCGAAAAAGACATTGCAGATACCATGCTCGCCGACTATTACCGGTTCTTCTCCGGTGTGAACGCAAATATTCGATATATATAACCCGTCGTCGATATTACAGAAACCGCGCGAAACCGCGCGGTCTATATTACATCTCCTGCAACAATAATTACAAAGCATCTTAATTTATTTTACCAGAACAAAATGTATAATACAGCTACTATGGCGGTTATTATGATTGACCATACGTTGAAAGCCGTACTTGTATGGAATATACTCTTGTCGAGTTTAACAATATCTGATTTCGACTGTTTACCGTGTTTAGCATCGATTAGGCTGATGATGATGGAGATAGCACAGAGGATCAAAAACACGTACATCATTCTGTCCATAAACGGTACGCCCGGCAGGAAAACCTTGAATAATGTAGAGAGAACGAATGTAAGGATAACACACCATAAAGCGGCGTTGGCAGACATCTTTTTCCAGAATATGCCGAGGAGGAAGATGGCACACACACCGGGTGAAACGAATCCTGTGAACTCCTGAATATATTGGAATGCCTGATCGAGTTTTCCGAGAAGCGGACGAGCCGTAAGCACGGCCACTATAAGTGCTATCAGAGACACCAAACGGCCTACGGAGACGAGACGCTTTTCAGAGGCCTCTTTATTGATATAGGGCTTATATATGTCGAGGGTGAAAATTGTAGAAGTGGAATTAAGCATTGAGGCCAAAGAGGAAACAATTGCTGCCGTGAGTGCTGCAAATGCGATACCTTTAATACCTACCGGCAACAGGCTGACTAACACCGGATATGCCTGATCGCTTTTTACTATCGTCGTATCTAACATGCCTTTCGCATTAAGATAATATGCGGCGATGCCGGGAAGAACTACGATTATCGGAATCAAAAGTTTTAGGAATCCGGCGAAGACCATCCCTTTTTGCGCTTCCTTGATGCTCTTTGCAGCGAGACCGCGCTGGATGATATATTGATTGAAGCCCCAATAGGAGATGTTCGCAATCCATAAACCACCGATTATTACACCGATTCCGGGCAACTCCTGATAATTCGGATTGTCTTTTGATAATACCATGTCGAATTTGTCGCCGGCAAAAGTATATAAGTCTTTAAAACCAGCTATGATACCATTATCGCCGGAAACCATATTCAAAGCGATGAAGGTAGTGGCAAGACCGCCGCCGATAAGTAGAACCACCTGGACAATATCTGTCCATGCAACGGATTTTAGCCCCCCATAAATGGAATAGGCAGCCGCAAAACATGCGAGACCGATGATCCCCCATATCATGGGAATACCCATTATGTTCTCAAGCGCGAGAGCTCCAAGATACAAGATAGATGTCAAGTTGACAAATACATATAATACTAACCAGAATACCGCCATTGCCGTTTTTACCCTGCCGTCGAATCTTTTTTCAAGAAATTGCGGCATAGTATATATCTTGTTTTTCAAAAATACCGGCATGATAAATTTCGCTACTAAGATAAGGGTAATTGCAGCCATCCATTCGTATGATGCGATGCCGAGACCTATCTTAAAGCCGGAACCCGACATCCCAATCATCTGTTCTGCCGAAATATTCGCTGCGATAAGAGATGCTCCTATAGCCCACCATGTCAGTTTATTCCCTGCAAGAAAATAATCCGTGGCTGTGCCATCGGATTTTTTTCTTCGACCAATCCATAAGCCCATGCCTACGATTATTACAATGTATGCGATAAAAATACAAAGATCAATAGTCGAAAAATTTGTCATATTGTCAATATGTTAGTTAAAATTTATTAAAATGCAAATATAGATATTTTATGACTACGCGGCAAAAAAAGTATTAAAAGTATTACCTTTGCACTTTGCAAAATTTTACAAGTTATGAAGCATCTTGGCAATAAAATAGTATTGTTAGCGGTTATGATGACCTTTTCCATAACCCTTCCCGCGCAGAAATATGCTGTGCATTTTACAGATAAAAACAATAGCCCTTACAGCGTAGAAAACCCTGGAGAGTTCCTTTCCGAGAGATCTGTAGCCCGTCGCCTGAGACATAATGTTGAAACTACAATTCAAGATTTACCGGTAAACCCGTCATATATCACTGCTGTTGCCAACCTCGGTGCCGACGTGGCTTTCACCAGCCGTTGGCTTAACTGCGCCCTCGTATCCTGTACCTCTACTGTGGCGGCGCAAATCGGACAGCTGTCATTTGTCAGCGACGTGGTCTATGTCAGCACGGGCTCTTATAAAGGGAAATCCACCCCCGACGGTTTCATCTCTCAATATGCCGACAAGCTGGAAAGAGAAGAAAATTTTACTCCGATCGTACGCGAAAAAGGAAATTTCGCTAATACAGCCTCCGAAGTCTTCAACTACGGTTCGGGATATACACAAATCAACCAGATCGGCGGTATCCCCGTTCACGAGCAGGGATTTACCGGTGAAGGCGTCCTCGTGGCAATTATCGACGGCGGCTTTAACAACGCAAATAATATTGGCGGTTTCGCTCCGCTATATAACGAAAACAGAGTTCTTTTTGAATTAGACGTAGTTAACCCGGGAGGAAATGTCTATGGCAGTAATACGAGCGATCATGGTACAAACGTACTGTCGTGCATGGCTTCATCTCTTGAAGGACAATTTGTGGGAACAGCACCCGACGCTTCTTTTGCACTTATCAGAACGGAAAATGGCGACAGCGAATACCTTATTGAATGTTATAACTGGGTGGTCGGTGCCGAAGCCGCCGACAGCATTGGCGCTGATATCATCAACTCCTCCTTAGGATATAATACCTTCGATGACGCTTCCATGAATTATACATTTTCTCAAATGGATGGAGAGACTGCCGTTTCTTCAATCGGAGCAAAGACTGCTATCGAAAAGGGAATATTCGTCACCCTCAGCGCTGGAAATTCTAATGGTACAAGCTGGCCGAAAGTGGGCACTCCCGCCGATACAAAAGACGCTTCTACTGTCGCAGCTATCAACAGCGACGGCGGAATAGCCTATTTCAGCTCGTTGGGCCCGAATGCCGCAAATGACCCGAAACCGGACGTATGCGCACTCGGAGTCAGCGCTACAGTACTTTCTACTTCCGGTAATGTTACCACCGCAAGCGGTACATCATTTTCAAGCCCTATCGCTTGTGGTATGTATGCCTGCCTTATTCAGGCAAATCCATACGTGGCACCTCTGCAACTTAGAGATTTCGTCAATGAAACATGCGACAGATTTCCTAACCATTATAACGATTACGGATATGGCATACCCGACTTTTCTACCGCCCTCTCGATGATCCTCATGATTGGCGATATCGAAGTTGTCGACTACGAAATAAATGACCCTCAGGGAAATAACAACGGACTGCTTAATGCAGGAGAGACTGTGTCTGTCGATCTTACAGTACATAATAAGGCTAATACACAGCTGCAAAATGTATCGACAACATTTGCTACTACTAATGAATATGTGACATTAATAGATAACGTTGCCGACCTCGGAGACTTCGCCGCCGACGAGACAAAGACCATCTCTGATGCTTTTAGCTTTTCTCTTTCTGAAAACGCACCGGCTAATGCTCCTGTCAACTTTAATGCAACTACTACTTACGGAGATGAAACCTGTATTTCGACTATTTCTATTGACGTATATGGCACCTTATTGACGTTCTCATCTTTAGCTGTCTCTGACCTTTCAGGAAACGCAAATGGACTCCTCGACCCGGGCGAAACAGCTAATTTGATAGTCAGCGTTATTAACAACGGCAATGTCGGCGCGATAGGCGTAACAGGCGTACTTTCATGTACTTCCGAAGATGTCACCATCAACACGAATAATCAATCTTATGGCAATGTCGCCATTGGGGCAACCTCGGATGCTTCATATAACGTAGCTCTCAGCTCCTCGGCAGTTCCGGGCGGAATCAACCTGCCTTTTGTACTCGTTCTGACTGATGCCGACGGACAAACTACCGAAATAGAATTTTCTTACGACGACAAATGTGATATGTATTTCTACCTACATGACTCTTACGGCGACGGCTGGAACGGCGCTTCTATCATCGTCAGTTTCGACGATGGCACTCCTACTGAAGTCGTTACTCTTCAAAGTGGCAGCTCTTCTACCGAAATAGTTGAAGTATCTGTAAACACTAACGTTACTTTCTCGTGGACTGCAGGCTCATGGGATAATGAATGCTCTTTTGAAGTGGAATATGAAGACGGCACTGAAATTTATCATGCAGCTACCGCTCCTTCTGCCGGCGTATTTCATGAGTTTCTCAACCTCTGCGGAACAACTCTTCCTCCCGAACCGCCTCTCTGGGCTCCTCAATATGCAGTACATTTTAAAGATAAAGACAACTCTCCTTACAGCGTAAATGTCCCGTCAGAATATCTGTCGCCACGCGCACTTGAAAGACGTGAGAAATTTAATGTCGATGTTACTGAAGACGACCTGCCCGTTAATCCTTCTTATGTGGCAGCAGTTAAAGCTACAGGCGCTTATGTTAAATGGACCAGCCGCTGGTCGAACTGTGCCATCGTATATGCAGAAAATGAAATGATAGATGCCATCTCAGACCTCGACTGTGTAGAAAAAGTTGTCCTTGTTAAACCTGCTGAAGGAAAATACTCTCTTCCCGAAAAGACAAAATGGGATAATGAAACACTCGCTGTCGCCGATGAAAGCGGCGAAAAAGACTTTGAATACGGTCTCGGATACGGACAAATAGAACAACTCAACGGAATATATGTCCACGAAAAAGGTTATACCGGAGACGGCATACTAATAGGTGTCCTCGACGCCGGATATGAAAATGCAGACGGGATCGATGCTCTCGCGCCATTGTTTGAATCGGGTAGGATAGTGATGACAAAAAATATCGCCGAACAAAGCGGAAGCATCTTTGAAAACGGCATCAGCAGTCACGGCACAAGCGTGCTCTCCCTTATGGGCGCAAACCTCGCCGGACAACTTGTCGGGACAGCACCTGATGCTACTTATGCTCTCTTCAGAACAGAAGATGCAAGAACAGAATATCTTATTGAAGAGTACAACTGGATGATCGGCGCCGAAATGGCCGACAGCCTCGGAGT
>JAQVPY010000206.1 GCA_028701815.1 Bacteroidales bacterium
ATCGAGACCACCGACGAGTTGATAAAAGACACCATCAGTCCTGTGATAAGAATCACGAGTTTATTTGAAGTCTTTTTCGACACCAGGAGCAAGAGCAACAATATCGGTATTGTTCCCAAAAAAGAGGCAATGGTAACGAGTAGCTGTTTAGAAAAAGCCTGAGCGACGAACAGAGCTGTCTGAGTAGTTCCCATCGCGAGCATACAAAGAGACACGCCGACACTTGCACCGGAACTGATGCCGAGAACCGATGGGTCAGCGAGCGGATTACTGAAGATGGTCTGCAACAACAGGCCGGCGACTGCAAGAGCAGCGCCTGTCACAAGAGCTATAACGACTGCATTTATCCTTGACGTCAATACCACCGACAGGGTTACATCGTCTATTTTCCCCGAGAGGCTACCTATCGCTTCGGAGAGAGATATATGATAGCTGCCAACAAAGATATTTGCCATCACGATAACTATCAGCAACACAAAGGACAAAGATATAAACAACACTCGTCTCGACATACTTCTATTACACTAATTATTGTCATTCTGCATAACTACAAAGGTAATAATTTTTCGCTCTGTAACAATAAAAGACAGACAAATAATTATTTCGACTAAATTCATTACCTTTGCAAAAAAAGCAGCTATGAAAAGACTCGTGGCATTTATTATTGTATTTTTTTGTGTTGCACTTTCCTTAAGTGCACAAGACACCATTTTCTTATCGCAGACATGTATTGTTCAGATGGAGGACACCCTCGTTATTGAGCCGAACACTGTTGTTGTGACGCGTGGCGGAATCGGGTTTCATATTATCGGCACCGTTATAGCTCGCGGAACGGAAGAAGAGCCCATCACATTTACCACTTTTTTTGATGCCGCCCAGCCGAATGCCACTTCATGGCGGGGCATTGAGTTTGACTGCACCGACAATAATCCCATTGCCGACACCTCGGTATTCGAGCACTGTATCTTTGAATACAGTCACGCCTACGCAAATTGCAGCGACAACGGAATCGGAGGAGTAGTCGTAGCGAACATCTCGTCAAAGGTAAGGTTTTCCGACTGTATTTTCAGGAACAACTATGCGAACTATGCCGGCGGGGTGATGTATTTAAATCAGTCGGGCATCACCATCGAAAGATGCACTTTTGAAGACAACTATACAAACCAGGAGACGAACAGTTTTGCCGGTGCAATATATTGTTCCGAGTCGCCTGTCAAGCTTAGAAACAGCATAATAAAAAACTGTTCGAGCAGTAGTGTCGGTGGAGGACTTTTCATATCTTCTTCCGACGGAGCAGAGATTGTCAACAACGAATTTACACAAAATGTCGGTTCAACCGGTGGGGCAGCCTTTATCACAGGCTGCAACGACATAATTTTCAGCGGCAATCTTTTTCACAACAATATTGGGAGTTTCTTTGGTGGAGCACTCGGTTTAAAAAATTCCACTTTCACTATTGTAAACTGTACCATTGCAAATAATTTCGGAGGTCAGGCAGGAGGCATTTATTGCAGTAGTGGAGTTACTATGAGCGTATACAACTCCATCTTTTCGCATAACATAACAGGGGCTACTGGTCCGCAGATTTACATCGCATATGCGGAAAGTGTACTTCATTTTTTCAACTGTGCCATTGAAGGGGGAAAATATAATTTCGGTGGAGCCGGTGGCGGACTTGCATATCATGGGCAATACGACAGCAACGTTGAAGACACCTTATCCTTTATCTCATGTAGCGGCTACGATTATTGTCTCCCCGACGATTCACCGTGTATTGATGCCGGTTCTTCGAGACCTGCCAACATGTTCACAGAATATGACATCAAAGGCGACGACAGGATTATAGGCGATGCCATTGATATGGGAGCTTTAGAATACAAAAATTCCGTAGGTATATCTGAGAGCGGTTCAGACAATGTATCACTCGGAATCTTTCCTAACCCGGCTCAAAACTATATTTACGTGGACAGCAGCTCACCGGTAGTCATTTATGATCTCAACGGAAAGCAGGTTAAAGTCTCACACGATAATTCCCGAATAGACATTAGCAATTTACCAGACGGGTTATACATTATTCGCACTTATGATGTTTCTAATCGTGCGATTAGGGGAAAATTCGTAGTAAGTCGCTAAGGTAGAGTTTTCCGACTATTTATATTCTCTGGCGCCAAAGATAGCGGTACCTATACGCACTATGGTACTCCCCTCTTCTACAGCGAGAGGATAATCTTCCGACATACCCATCGAAATTTCCTGAAACGAGAGATTATCTTCGAAGAAGTCCTGCTTCAGGAGTTCAAAATAATGTTTAAGTGTTGCGAATTCTTTTCGCACCATATTTTTATCGTCGGTAAAGGTAGCCATACCCATCACGCCTATAACATTTACGTTATGTAGAGAATGAAATTTTTCAGAGGCAAGAAAATCTTTGGCTTCCTCGATAGAAAAGCCCTGTTTAGTTTCCTCATGAGCGATATGAAATTCGAGCATCACGTCAACAATTCTATCAACAGAAGCGGCATCGTCATTAACTTTTTTAAGGAGGTATGCGGAGTTAACGCTTTCGATAACGTTTACGAAAGATATTATAGACTTAATCTTATTTGTCTGTAGATGTCCGATAAAATGCCACTTGATATCTTTAGGGAGGATTTCATATTTATCGCGCATTTCGAGAGGGCGATTTTCCCCGAAGAGTCTCTGACCGACTTCATAGAGTTGTTGAATTTTGTTTATCGGTTGGAACTTCGACACTACCACCAGTTTCACTGTCTTCGGCAGGTTTTTGAGAATTTTGTTGTAATTTTCTATATTCATCTCTATTTTTAATATCTAAAGACACGATTATAGCCACATAGAGCCAGAACGGGACTGCAGCTTTATCGATATCGAGGAAATTATTAAGAGCCCCGTGTATAAAATATGTTATCAGCGCGAGCATACAGCACAAGCTGACATCTCTGTCAAATTTATGTGGTGACTTCCAATAGACTCTGTTGGCAGTAGCGATAATCGAAATAAAAAGTATTATTGTAATAAGGAGTCCCGGCAAACCCTGTTCAGCCAGGGGTCCGAGGTATTCACTATGGGCATTTCCGAGGTT
>JAQVPY010000207.1 GCA_028701815.1 Bacteroidales bacterium
ATATTACTGATGTTTTTGAATTTTTTAGTGATTGTATTTAATCTTGTTGTATATTTACTCGAAGCAGCTGAAACAGTATTTTCATCATCCATCTGAACCATGTACTCTTTGCATAAAGAAACAACTTCTGAATTGGTAATGGAAAAGGCAGCAACGGTATTTGCCCCTGCTGAAGCAACTCTTGTTGAATCTAATGACGAGAATGTGCTACAACTCATCATAATAGCACTAATAATAAGCAAATTGAAAGTAAATGATATCTTTTTCATTTTTAATAAATTTTTACAAAAATAATATATTATTGTAAAAGACGATTATTAATTGTACTTTTTTAACATCATATAGTTAATGAAATTTGCTAAAACCAAGCGTATATACAAGAGGTTGCCAAGGTCCTCTTAGCTATGAGTTATTCAATTAAAAACCACTAAAAAACAATAGTAAGCTTATAAGCAAAATTATCCCCGACTTTGTCAAATGAATAATAGCCCAACCTATAAAAGACACCTAATCCAATAGAATAAACATTGAAATCCAAAAGCCCATTAATATTAAGACCCGCCTCGCAATACCCCTTGTCCATAGTTTTTATGGATACACCTCTATGACTCTCTATTTTGTCTTTTCCTATCGTACCAATACCATAATTGAAACATATTGAGGGCCGAGGATTAAGCCATTTGACTCCGGTTTTAATAAACGGATTAAAATCGAATCGTAGAAAAGCAGCAAGATATCTGTCTGAAACAAACTCATTTAATCGCATGGTCGCGAAAGACGTGGGCGCGTATAAGGTATATTTATAGTAACTCGCGGGACAACTAAACAATTCACAATACGGAACATTTGAGTCTATATACCCACCAGATATAGTATATACGAAGGTTGCTAAGGTGGAGACCGGTACAGTACCCGACACGCGAAACGCTATTTTATTATACGAAAACCCGCTCCCAAATAATCCCGAAATGCCCCTTTCATACCGAAGGAATATCACGGGATATCTCGTCCCCTTCGAAATTAATCCGTATTTTGTTGGCAAAAATGTCTCTCGATATGCAAATCTAACCATAGCATGAATCTTTGATAATTTAAACTCTTCATAGCCATGCCCGTCCGAATCAATATATGAATAATCGTAGCATGGATGTTTCGACGAAACATCCATGCCTACATCAAACGTCAGATGATTTACTGCCTTCGTAGTTATGCCGAAATTAACACCTCTGACACGATCCATTCGATCCCAAAAAAAATCGGCATAATTGTTCGGATCAAAAAAAGAAAAGTCTCCTGACCGAATGATATCTCCTCCGACTGCCTGCAGATCATTAAAATATGAAACCTTTATTTTGGAATCACTGTCTTTATGAAACGTAACCTCACCATCTACGCCCCATTTGAGAGATTTATCACGGATGCCATATCCGAAACGCCCCCCCACCTTGGCAACCCTCAGTACCCGCTGTCCGACCTCAAGACCAACACCTAAATAAAACCCCTCATAAACATTATATCGCAAGATGTCCTCCAACACCAAATCAATCTTCCATACCGGTATCCTGCCTATTAGCATCGCAGTCGCTAAAATCATTTTCTTATCCATCTTCGTCGCCCTGCTTAGACTGTCAACCACATAGTAAGTTTTCTTCTCCCTCTCAGTTAATTGTCCCGGACGCTCATGATCCCAATAGGTATCGGTACGATCGTCAGCTCCAGGCGCAGATTGAAACTCTATTTTTGAAAAACGCATATCCCTCTCAATATCGAAATCCATATTGTAATAAAATCTTTCGCCTACTACCTGGGGAATAAAAATCAAACTGTCAGAAACAGTCCGCATCTGCGGCATTAACGCTATTACTTCAGTATGCGCTGGAAACGGCAATGTATCACACACCAACTCAAAGTCCTGTGAAACAGTATAAGCATTTGTCGCAACCAGCAAATTGCGTAAACCCCAACCCTCCGATGAGACATTAAAAAAACCTGAGACACCATTAAACTGAGAATTAACAATAGGACGAAATGCGATATGAAACACAGTATCTGTCCCTGTTATTGAAACGGTGTCCTCTATATGAAAATAATATTTAGGCTTCACCGAAAATATCGAACGTTTCGACAAAGGAGATAAATATTCTTTATCCAATAGCACTAAGTTGTCATCGTATATCGATATAAGCATAAACGGTCCTACGATAAGATCGACGGGAAGATTCTTTATCCCCGACATCTTAGAAGCGGTAACTGTCTCCTTTCGCTTGTCGGGAGGCGCATATTCTCCATTGGTGATACTTTCCATAAAAAACATGTACATGTTGGGATCCAACGCCTCAGAAGTCTTCTCTTCGTTGAAAGATATATACATCTTATCATACGCAGTATATTTATGTGAAGGAATTTTATTTCTCGCCCCTGCGTTATAAACATTTTCCATGATTCGATAGGCAGGATCACGTCCTCCTATGATTTCGACTCCGCCGATTTCGAATGTGGTGTCAACCCTGGTGCCCCCCACCTTGGCAACCTCCAGCCCCTGCTGACCCCAAGCAATTTTCATCACTAAAGCAGCTAAAAAAACACCTATACAAACTATCTTCTTCATCGCTTTTGCGTCTGTCCGCGAAGATAAACAAAAATCTTGCACCTGAACAATTATTGGAAGAGAAAGACTTTATTTGAGTTTATTTATTAATTTTGCAACAAATTAATAAGTATGGAAGAAACTAAAGATGATGTTCTGATACTTTTGGAATCAATCTCTATTCAACGCGACAACGTGTATTACCTTTCAGACGTGTCACTGCGCGTATGCACCGGCGACTTCTTGTATATCGTCGGTAAAACCGGCTCGGGGAAAAGCACTCTGCTTAAAAGCCTCTACGGCGACATTCAGGCTGCAGGACAAAAAGCCATGGTGCTAAACTATGACCTGCTAAACCTTAAAGACAAAGAAATACCCTACTTGCGGCGACAGATGGGAATAATCTTTCAAGACTTTCAGCTACTGCCGGATAGAGACGTGGAGATGAACCTCGAATTCGCCATGTCAGCTACCGGATGGAAAGATAAAAAGATGATGCAGGACCGCGCTAAA
>JAQVPY010000208.1 GCA_028701815.1 Bacteroidales bacterium
CAATGAGTGCTAATACAAAGTATCGAACAGGTTCACCACCAAAAAGTAATAAGGCTACTAACACCAAAACTGCCGTAAAAGAAGTTGCGAGAGACCTTACCATTGTTTCGACAACGCTTGTGTTCACCGTATCTTCAAAAGATTCTTTCCCGCCATGAATTTTAATCCTTTCTCGAATTCTATCAAAAACAACAATTGTATCATGTACCGAAAATCCAAGTACAGTTAAAAGAGCGGTAATAAACAGCGTGTCAATCCGCACATGAGTAAACTCTCCTAAAATAGCAAATACACCAACGACGCCAACAAGATCATGGGAAAGGGCAATTAACGCGGCAACGCCCCACACCCAAGGCTTTACTGGTCCCCACGACGCTTTTCGGAACGTCCATGAAATATATATCACGATAAAAAGAAGAACTAAAATTGTTGCAAGAAGCGATTTTGATTTGAGCTCCTTGCCAATAGTTGGACCCGTAGAAGAATAACTAATCTCTTTGATTTCGGCGTCTCCTGTTTGCAAAGCGGATAGGAGTGAAGCGTGTTCATCTTGTGTGAGTTCATGAACAGTTATTCGAAAACTTCCGCTGTCTAACACCCGTATTTCTGGTTCAAGCAAACCCTGTGCACTTAAAATGGATTGAAGTTTTGACGCATCTGTTGTTGATGAGGCCGTAATCTCCATACTTGAGCCACCAGTGAAATCTATACCAAAACGCAACCCAAAAAAGATAATCGCTAAAACGCCCGCCAAAATAAATACGCCTGAAATAGTATAATATATTTTTCTTTTTTGGATTATGTGGTACATACCTATGTATTTTCTTGATTTTCCTTTTTCTGTTTTACACCAAAAAGCCATAAGCGCTTTTCGTTATGTATTCCATTGGTAAGACGCAAAAAAGTTCGAGTAATTGTAATTGCAGAAAACAGACTAACCAGAATACCAATAATCAAGGTAACTGCAAAACCTTTAATAAAACTCGTGCCCAGCCAAATAAGAATTAATGAGGTAATTATGCTGGATATATTTGAATCACGTATCGAAGCCCATGCGCGTTCAAAACCTGTTTCGATTGCACGAAGAAGCGGGGCACCAGCCCTTAATTCCTCTTTTGTTCTTTCAAATATTAAAATATTTGCGTCAACAGCTATACCAATTGATAAAATAAATCCAGCAACACCGGCAAGGGTAAGTGTAACCGGCCAGAGTTTAAATAATGCCAGAATAATGAGTGTATAGATTGATAACGCAATAACAGCAAGAAGTCCCGGGAGTCGATAGCACGCGATCATAAAAAGTGCTACAAGTGCAAATCCAAGCACTCCAGCAAAAAAACTTCTATAAATTGACTGTTCTCCTAAAGAAGCCTGTACGGTTTGTTGTTGGATTAAGGTGACAGGTACAGGAAGTGCACCCGAGTTGAGACGTTTTGCTAAATCTTTAGCTTCATCTAGCGTAAAACTTCCAGTGATAACGGCTTGCCCGTTTGTAATAGCAGTGTTTACTTGTGGTGTTGAAATCGCTATACCATCAAGATAGATAGCTAATGTTTTTCCAATATTTCTTTCAGTAAGCTCGCCAAATAATTTTGCTCCCTCAGTATCAAACTGAAGACTCACTTCGGGCTCGCTGGTTGTTTGAGAATACTGTACCTCAGCACGCCGCAAATTTTTCCCCGTCAGTCCTGTGGATGTATATGGTTCAGAAATAGTTTCTGTTGTTGATTGCGTGCGGAACAAAATATGACTTGCTCGAACCTGTTGAATTTGTTCACCATTCTGGTTTATTGTTTGTGAAGTTATCCTTTTAATTATGTGATAACCGAATTCAGTCTCAACAAGTTCTGGATAGATTTCTCCATCTTTCATTTTTGTAAAAAGAACATCATCAAAAGCCGTTGCATAAGAACCTTGTTGAGCAAAACCTAAATCACCGCCTGCTTTTTGATTTGTCGTCGAATCAATTACATTTGACGGATCTTCTGAGTAGGTATTGGCAAGTATTACAAAATCCTCGCCGTTTAATGCTTTTTGAAGTACATCTTGAGCAAGTTGCTTTACCGCCGCATTCTGCTCTTCCGCTTGTTTTTTTTGTTCCTCAGTCAGGGGAACAGCCACTGCTTCCTCTTTAAATTCGAGTGTCGGCGTTTCTCCTATAAGCTTGATTGCCTCGTTCACGTCAGTGATACCTGCAAGTTCAACACTAATACGCCAACTGTCCCCTGATTTCATTGTTCGGACCACTGGCTCAGAAACCCCATAAGCATTTACACGGCGTTCGATTACATCGCGAACTCCATCAACCGCGGTTTGTTTATCTTGATCATCTACCTGGCTCGTATCAGCCTGGTACAAAAGCATGCTTCCACCCTTTAAATCAAGACCAAGTCGAACATTTAAATCACGGCTAAAACTTCCTATTTTGAAACCTGGTGTTTTTGGATAATCAATAAACGCTGCCCCTGCGGCCAAGAGAATAATTCCGAGGAAACTTAGCCACATTTTTTTGCGGATAGTCATAGGGACAAGTATACGCTTTTAGAACAATTAATCAATATTATACCCTACAAGATTAGTTGGGTGTTTGACCGTTTTACGCTAATCCCTTAAATTACATTGACCAGTAAAGGGAGAAACTGGCAATTTCTCCCGACTCCCTTAAATGGAGGTTTGGAAGCCCCGCCAGAGATGAAGTGGATTAGATACCCATGGATCTGGCGGTTTTTTATTTTCCGTGGCATTTCTTAAATTTTTTCCCTGAGCCACACCAACAAGGATCGTTTCTTCCTATTTTTTCCCCATTAGGTGTTCTTGAGGTATCTGGCTTTGTTACAACTTGCGCAGGCATAGATGATGTTCCTTGCGGATGAGAAGCAGACGCTTGCTGCATAAACCCCGCAAATTGTCCCGAAGAAGAAGACGATGATGAATCTTTTATTGGTGCCTTATAGACAAGTGATTGATTTGCTGGTGACGTCACGGTTTGTGTTGGTCCTAAATTGTTTTTAAAAATTGTGTACACGACTTGATGACGAACATTCTGAAGTAACTCATTAAAAAGTCGGAATGACTCCTT
>JAQVPY010000052.1 GCA_028701815.1 Bacteroidales bacterium
GTGCGCCGCCGGCTACGAGAATGATTTTCTTTTTTCCTTCGATCACATTTACCACGCAGGTTTTTTCATTGTTAGCCTTGTTATTATCATCTTTATCGCTAACGAGGTTAAACTTATAAAAATGTTTCCCTGTGGAAGCTGGGGAGAGGATTATGCTTTGAGTCGTATGAAACGGGTTGTCGGTTACGTCTATTGATTTAGAGGAGGCCATTTTCCCGTTGTCATAAATTTGCAGGATCAATTTCTCGTTGTTGAAGTCGACAGCTTTGATATTCACCTCGAAAACGCAGTTGCCCTGCATATAGACTATGTCGTTGAATCTGATTTTTGTTATTGCGAAGTCGGCTACTTGAGAAGTATCTCCGGTACCTATTATATAAATAGGGTATGGTGTTTTTTGCGCTGTGATATCGAGATCAAATCCGTCGGTGATAATGCCGTCGGAAACTATCAGCATGGCGTCAATGGAATTTTTGCCGAAGAGTGAGTTGGCATACAGGATACTTGACGATATGTCGGTCGCATTATCCTTAAAGTCGGGAGTTGTGATGTCTTCAGTAATTTTAGAGCCGAAGAGCAGCGATTTTACTGTGAATTTTTTTTGCAGTTTGTCGATTTTGTTGTCATAGTTAGCGAATAACGATTTTACCTCTGAAGAGTCGGCGGCGGCAATCATAGAAGCGGAGTTGTCGGCGGCGCATACTATCAGGGGCTTTTCCGTAGAAGAATGTTCGTTTACTATAAAAATGTCGAGCAGGAGTGCAAAAAGAAGAAACATCGCCGCGCCGCGTAAGAGCATAAGCACTATTTTAAGCCTTTTACTCACACATTCGTTACTCTTTCTCAGGTAAAGGATACATGTTGAGAGGATTGCTGCGAGCAAACAAACAATAAGCCAGAGCGGCGATGATTCAAAAATTATCATTGAAGATTTACGTTAGATATTTAACCCTCCGCAAACATGAATTACTTGTCCTGTAACATACGATGACATATCGGATGCGAGAAATAATGCAATGTTAGCGACGTCGTCGGGAGTACCCGGACGTTTTAGAGGAATATTTTTCATATATTCTTCTATTACTGCCTCAGGAAGTTGTTTTGTCATTGCTGTCTCGATAAATCCGGGGGCGATAGCGTTGCTGCGGATATTACGTGAGCCGAGTTCTTTTGCTACGGATTTGGTGAATCCGATTAAGCCGGCTTTAGATGCGGAATAGTTGGCCTGACCGGCATTTCCGGACACACCTACCACTGATGACATGTTTACGATAACGCCGTGACGCTGTTTAATCATTATCGACTGAATAGCTTTAGTCATAACAAAAGCAGACTTCAGGTTGACGTTGATAACCATATCCCAGTCTTCTTCCGTCATTCTCATTAAGAGTTTATCTCTGGTTATACCGGCATTATTTACAAGTATATCAATTGTCGGAAAATCTTTAAGGATTTCGCTGACCACTTGTGCTACAGCTTCAGAGTCAGCTACGTTGGCAGCATATCCCTTGCAAATGGTACCGAATGCTTTGAGGTCGTTTTCGGTTTCAACGGAAATCTCATCATACCTGAGATCAATAAAGGCAATATTTGCACCTTCTTTAGCATACTTCATGGCAATAGATTTGCCAATTCCTCTTGCGCCGCCTGTGATAACGGCTGTTTTACCTTTTAATAAATTCATAGCTTGATATTTTTTTCGTTGCAAAAGTAATTAAAATAATTTGTTTATGAGGTTATCGTTGTATATTTGCAAAGTTAAAACGCTCGCTTTGATAAAACGCTTTGATCTATATATGATAAAATCATTTGTGGGACCTTTGCTGATCACCACAATAATAGGCGACTTCATCTTGTTAATGCAGTTTTTCTGGGTGTATGTCGGCGAACTTGTTGGAAAGGGGCTCGAATGGTATATAGTCGCCGAATTGATGTTTTATGCCTCGGCGACATTTATTCCCATGGCTATGCCTATTGGTGTCCTTCTCGCTTCGCTGATGGTATTCGGTAATTTAGGAGAAAAATATGAGCTCGTGGCGTTGAAATCTTCAGGTATTTCTTTAAACAGAATACTCCGACCGCTAATATTCCTTGTTATCGCACTTGCTGCCTTTGCTTTTTATTTCAGTAATAATATTCTTCCCAAGGCAAACCTGAAATTCGATTCTATCTTTTATGATATCAGAAGACAAAAGATGGCATTTAACCTTACGGAAGGCGTGTTTTATAACGGCATAGAGGGCTATGTTATCCGGGTCAATAAAAAGGATAAGGACGATAAAACTCTTTATGGCGTAATGGTTTATAAACATAATGAGAATAGGGGCATCAACGATAACGTGACTTTCGCCCAAAAAGGCTATATGGATGTTACAGCCGATGGCTCGACACTTATACTAACTTTGTTTGACGGATATAATTATGACGACTCTTACGATAAAAAGAACAATTCCAAACAGCCTTTCAAACGAATAGAGTTTGAACGAGAAGTTATGAATTTCGATTTATCTCAATTTAATCTTAGACGCAGCGACGAAGACATCAGAAAAAATCATTATCGGAATTTTAATTATCAGCAGTTGGATCATGCGCTCGACTCTATGAATAATAGGATGGCAGGTTTTGTAGATATTTATAAGGGGTTGGCGTCGGAGAGGTATGCCGGAATGAAGCATATAGATAAGCAGACGTATTGGAATGACACCATAGACACTTGTAATCTTGTGATGCCGCTGATAGATAATTTTAAGACGAGGGCTCAGACACAGATTATGTCATCCGCTCTCGATCATGCTCGCAATACCAAGGCTTTTTGGATGACTAAACTGAACAACGCGCTATATCTGAATAATAAGATTATTACTCATCAGATAGAAAAGAATCGGCGTTATGCCCTCGCGTTTGCCTGTATTGTGATGTTCTTTATCGGAGCTCCCTTAGGCGCAATCATTCGCAAAGGAGGGCTTGGCTTCCCGCTCGTGATATCTACTTTCGTTTTTGTTCTGTATTATATTATACTCACCTCCGGACAAAAGTCTGCAATGAAAGGTGAGATGTCGCCGTTTTGGGGTATCTGGCTCGCCAATTTTATAGTCTTGCCCTTTGGCGCCTTTCTTACAGCCAAATCGACATCGGATGCGCCGATGTTCGATAAAGATTCATGGTCTAAATTTTTTAAACGGAAGCGATGAACATTCTCTTTTTATGCAATAAAAATCCCTATCCCGAAAGAGACGGCGGGTGTATGGCCATGAATGTTAATATCAACGAGATGGTGGCAAGGGGATATTTTGTTAAAGTGTTGGCTGTAAATTCTACAAAAAATTTTACCGACATTGAGACCATTTCCGAAGATTATCGTCGTGCCACTTCTTATGAATCTATCTTTTTCGATTTAAGAGTCAGACCGTTGCAGTTTATAGCTACGTATTTTACAGGTAAGTCGCCTCATATCGTCCGTTTTGTCTCTAAAGAGTTCAAACAGCGTCTCAAAGAATTGCTGAGTGAGAGAAATTTCGATATGGTAATTTTGGAGTCGCTTTTCATGTGTCCTTATATTGATATAATCCGGCAGAATTCTCATGCGCGGATAGTTTTACGGGCGCATAATATAGAATATAAGATATGGCAGCGGATATGTGCGGCTACAAAAAATCCGCTGAAGAAACTGTTGTTGATTCATGTTAGCAATTCTTTGAAAAGGTATGAACTCAAATCAATATGTAAAGTCGATAAGATAGCGGCCATAACTGATGTCGATGCCGCGTATTTCAGCGCGAACACCCGGGTGCCCGTTGTTACTGTCCCATTTGGCTTCAACTTGGAGAAGATGATAATTCCTGAGGGAGTGTCTTTTGAAAAAGATTCTTTGTTCCATATAGGGGCGATGAATTGGATGCCCAACGTGGAAGGGATTAAGTGGTTTCTCGATAAAGTGTGGCCTATGGTACATAAAGCTCTTCCGACAGTGAAATTTTATTTGGCGGGTAGAAGTATGCCACAGGAATTTTATCGTGATATGCCGGAAAATGTAGTGGTCGTCGGTGAAGTTGATGATGCCAAGGAGTTCATGTGTTCAAAAAACATCATGGTCGTCCCTCTTCTTTCAGGGAGTGGTATGAGAATAAAGATTATAGAAGGTATGGCGATGCACAAGGCTATTGTTACCACTACTGTCGGTGCGGAAGGTATTGATCTGGAGAATGGAAGAGATGTGATTATTGCTGACGATGCGATAGCAATGGCAGATGGCATCGTCAGGTTATTTAAAGAGTGTAACTTTGCCACCAAAATAGGTGCTGCTGCAGGTGAAACAGTAAAAAAATATGATATTACTGCTGCTTGCAACCAGTTGCTCGCATAACTTCAAGTGTTAATTGTTGATTATTGAGTCCATCTCCCCAATTCCAACCACAGTCTGTTCACCCGTAGTCATGTTCTTTATCGAGGCTGTCCCTGAATTTATCTCATCTTCGCCGACGATAACAACAAAAGGAATCCCGCGTTTATTAGCATAATCCATCTGTTTTTTTAACTTGGCATTTTCCGGGTACAGCTCAGCGTTTATTCCATCATTACGCAGTTTCATGATAACGGGCAGGCATGTCTCTACTTCTTTGTCGCCGAGGTTGAGGAACAAAACCCGGGTTGTTTGAATACCTTCTTTTGGGAACAGGTCAAGTTCAGACATCACGTCATAGATTCTTTCAGCGCCGAAAGATACACCCACGCCGGAGACATCGGGAAGGCCAAAGATGGAGGTGAGATTGTCGTATCTTCCGCCGCCGCAGATGCTGCCGATGGCTACATCTGTCGCCTTGACTTCAAGAATGCTTCCCGTATAATAATTCAGTCCGCGTGCGAGAGTAAGATCTAATTCTACAGGTGAGAGCTTGGCTGTTTTTGCTGCGCAATAGATATAATTAAGTAAAGTCTCTACTTCGTAGATGCCGAGCATACCTTCTTCATTATCTTTAAGAATATCCTTCAGAGATTGAAGTTTTTCGATATTGTCTCCTTTAAGATTCAGAATGGGGGTGAGTTTGTCTATGGCATCGCGGCTGATATCTTTATCGAGCAGTTCTTCCACGACATTATCGTAACCGATTTTATCCATTTTGTCGATAGCTACGGTGATGTCGGTAAGTTTTTCCGGGAATCCTATATGAGAGGCTATGCCGCTAAGAATTTTTCTGTTGTTTAGCTTGATCACTATATTGATGCCGAGTTTGATAAAGACGTCGTTGATCATCAGTACGAGTTCCATCTCGTTAAGAAGAGATTTTGTGCCGATAACATCTACATCGCACTGATAGAATTCTCTATACCTTCCTTTTTGGGGTCTGTCTGCGCGCCATACAGGTTGCATCTGGTAGCGTTTGAAAGGGAATAGGATGTCGTTGCGGTTCATCACGACGTATCTTGCGAAGGGGACTGTAAGGTCGTAACGAAGTCCTTTATCGGTGATTTTAGGTGTCAGTTTCGACGATGACGACTTATCTTCATCTGTAGCGTCTGATAAAAAATCGCCGGAATTCAGAATTTTGAACAGCAGCTTATCACCCTCGTCTCCATATTTGCCGAGCAGGGTGGATAAATTCTCCATTGCCGGTGTCTCGAGAGGCATGTAGCCGTAGCGATTAAAATAAACTTTAATAGTGTCGAAAATATAATTTCTTTTCACCATTACCTCCGGTGAAAAATCTCTTGTTCCTTTTGGCGTTGACGGTTTCATTTACAATAATGTTTTGATGTTATTTCATGTATCATTTCTCCGGCTTTCTCCCAAGAATATATTTCTTTTACGAAGTCGAAGCCTTTCTGTGCAATGGCGTCTGCCAATTGTTTGTTATTGAGAAGGGTAAGGATATTGTCTGCTAAATCTTGTTTCCCTTTTGCAACGAGTATGTTGACTCCACTTTTTGCTCCGAGAGATTCATTTGCGAGTGGGGTGGTGATGCATGGAATTTTCATTGCCATTGCTTCTAACAGTTTGTTTTGCAGACCGGTTCCGATACGCATCGGTGCAATGAAAATTTTTGATTGTGCATAGCAGTCACGAATATCTTCGACCCATCCGGTGACATGCACGTTGGCGCTTTCAAGTCTTTTTAGCTTTTTAGGTGGGTTTGCGCCGGCAATTAATATTTTGATGTCGGGTTTGCTCTTAAGTAATATCGGCAGGATTTCCTTAACTAAAAACATGGAGCCATTGACATTGGGATTGTATCCCATGTTGCCCGTAAAGACGATGTCGAATTTTTTTTCTTCTTCGCGTGGACAGAAATAATCGAAGTTTACGCCGTTTGGTATAATATGTATAGTGTTTCTGTTCTCATGCGGATACATATCTCTATCCGGACGGGAGATAAGGGTTTTGTCGTCGAATTTATCAAATATCTCATGCTCGTATTTCAGCAGACGTTTAGATTCCATACACAGGACAAAGCGGACAAGCGGGTTTTTTGTCATTTGGGATCTTCGTTCCATGTTGAGCGACATAGTGTCTTGTATGTCAATAGATTTAGGAATATTGATGTTTTTTACATATTCTGCAGTTCTAACAAGTTGACATGCTATATGGTCAGGGGCAGTTGTTTTAATTGTTTCGAGGAATCTGTTGTTAATTTTCTTTGAATAGAAATATCCAATCTGTAGCGGCAATCCGTTAAAAAAGGCTCTGATGATATTAAAGCATGCGTCGATTTTTTTTAGAGGGACCACAGTAATCGACTTACAGAAAGTGCCAAGATGGTCGATAGTCTTTTGGGTACAGTTATTCTCTTCATCGATAGCGAAGAGGTGTATCTCATCATTTTTCGACATCTCTCTGATAAAGTTATAAGCTCTGAGCTTATCGCCTTTTTCAATAGGGAAGGGTACTCTCGGTAATACAACGAGTATTTTCATGTTAATCTACTTTTAGTATGGCAAGGAAAGCCGATTGTGGTACTTCCACATTGCCAATCTGCCTCATTCTCTTTTTACCGGCTTTTTGTTTTTCGAGCAATTTGCGTTTACGTGTGATATCGCCGCCATAGCATTTGGCTGTAACGTCTTTTCTAACAGGTTTTACTGTTTCCCTCGCGATAATTTTGCCTCCGATAGCAGCTTGAATAGCAATCTCGAACTGTTGTCTTGGAATTAAATCTTTTAGTTTTTCGCAGATACGTCTTCCAAAGGAATATGCGTGATCTACGTGTATCAGGGAAGACAGGGCATCGACCATCTCTCCGTTAAGGAGGATGTCGAGTTTAACCAATTTAGCCGGACGATATCCTGAGATATAATAGTCCAGGGATGCATATCCCTTAGAAATACTTTTCAGTTTGTCATAGAAATCGAAGATAATTTCACCGAGAGGTAAATCGAATGTAAGCTCCAATCGTGTCTCGCTGAGGTATACTTGATTTCTCACCGTGCCGCGTTTGTCGATACAGAGCTTCATGATTTGTCCCACAAACTCCGGGGTTGTAATAATTTCCGCCACAATAAACGGTTCTTCCACATGTTCTATTTTGCTTACGTCGGGCAATCCAGAAGGGTTGTAAACATCAATAACGTCGCCATCAGTAAGATAAGCCTTGTAATTGACATTGGGTACAGTAGTTATTACATCTATATTAAATTCACGGTCGAGGCGTTCCTGGACTATTTCCATGTGTAACAGGCCGAGGAAGCCGCAGCGAAAACCGAAACCCAGGGCTGCCGATGACTCGAGTTCGTAGAATAAACTTGCGTCATTGAGTTGCAATTTCTCGATGGAGCTTCTCAGATCTTCGTATTCGTCGGCGTTTACCGGATATACTCCGGCATAGAGCATCGGCTTAACATGTTGAAATCCCTCAATAGGTTTATCGCAGGGGCGTTCAACGTGGGTGATGGTGTCACCGACTCTGACCTCAGATGAAGTTTTGATGCCGGATATGATATAGCCTACGTTGCCGGCACTGAGGGTGTCACAAGGTTGCTGTTTCAGTTTTAAGACACCTATCTCATCAGCGTTATACTCTTTCTTCGTGCTCATAAATTTCACAAAGTCGTTAGTATGTATGGTGCCGTTGACGATTCTAAAATATGCGATTATGCCGCGGAAAGGGTTAAATATGGAGTCGAAGACGAGCATCTGTAAAGGGGCGTCAGGGTCTCCCTTAGGGGCGGGGATCTTTTTCACTATGGCATGAAGTATTTCTTCAACGCCCATGCCTGTTCTTGCGCTGACACGGATGATGTCCTCCCTGTCGCAGCCCACCAAATCGACAATCATATCTTCCACTTCATCGGGCATGGCATTAGCCATATCCATCTTGTTCATCACCGGTATGATGGTGAGGTCGTGGTCAATGGCCTGATATAATGTGGAAATTGTCTGCGCCTGTATACCCTGGGTGGCGTCAACAACAAGCAGCGCACCCTCGCAGGCGGCGATGGAGCGGCTGACTTCATAAGAGAAGTCGACGTGTCCCGGAGTGTCAATAAGATTTAATATGTATGTCTCGCTATTTAACTTGTATTCCATCTGTATGGCATGACTCTTTATGGTAATGCCTCTCTCTCTCTCTAAATCCATGTCGTCAAGGGTCTGATTTTGCAAATCTTTCCCCTGCACAGTGCCCGTTATCTCAAGAAGTCGGTCGGCTAAAGTGCTCTTGCCATGGTCTATATGCGCAATAATGCAAAAATTTCGTATATTCTTCATCGGGTGCAAAGATAAAAAATTATCTTGATTTAAAAAAGGGGGTAATATCTTTCATTATTAAATGAGGCGTTTCAAAAAAAATGTTAACTTTGCAAAGTTATTATAATAGTAATATTTAATCAATGAATACACTTTTGATTATATCCTGCTCAATGGTTTGCAGCGTCGCTGCATCGTATAGTGTTATTTTGTCCCGTATGGCAATTATATTATAATATACAGCTCTTTGTGCTATAGCAATTAGGTACTATCCATAAAAATTTTTTTAATCGAATTAAAAATAATTCGACTCATTGTATTTTGTATTTGTAATAATCATTTATAAACTATTAAATATGTCATTATGAAAAAAATTAAAGTTGCAATTAACGGCTTTGGTCGCATCGGACGTAATGTTTTAAAGATCGCTCTTGAAAGAGCCAATATCGACATTGTCGGTTTTAATGCGCGTTCTGATGCAAGAATCTATGCTCATCTTTTTAAGTATGATTCCACGCAGGGGGGGTTCAACGGCGAGGTCTCATATTCAGATGATGCTCTTATTATTAATGGGAAAAGGATCCCCGTCACTCATGAAGATGAGCCGATAAAGATTAAATGGGCAGAGGCTCCGGATATCGTTGTCGAAGCGACGGGTGTCTTTCCTAAGAAAGAGTCTCCCAATGGCGGATATGGTGACCACATAAAAGCAGGAGCGAAGAAAGTCCTTCTGACAGTCCCCTCGAAAGACGACGGAGCTAAAATGATAGTTGTCGGAGTAAATGACGATCAGCTGCTACCCTCCGATATTTATATTTCTAACGCTTCGTGTACTACTAACTGTATTGCGCCTATTGCCAAAGTTCTTAATGACTCTTTTGGGATAGAATTGGGGCTTATGACCACCGTTCATGCTTATACTCTTGATCAGAGAGTACTCGACGGTCCGCATAAGGATATGCGAAGAGCTCGTTCGGCGGCGATGTCTATCATTCCGACAACAACAGGGGCGGCTAAAGCAGTCGGCAAGGTGATTCCTGCTCTTGAAGGAAAAATGGATGGAATCGCAATGCGCGTTCCGGTTCCGACGGGGTCCATTCTCGATTTCGACGTCCTGCTGTCGCGCAAGACTTCCATCGCGAGCATCAATGCCGCAATGAAAACTGCTGCTGAAGGCCATTTGAAAGGTATCCTCGAATATACGGAAGATCCCATCGTGTCTTGTGATATTATTCACAATTCTCATTCATCGATTTTTGATGCAAGTCTTACGATGGTGATGAACGGTGATAAACATGTTAAAGTCGTTTCCTGGTATGACAATGAATGGGGGTATTCTAACAGAGTCGTAGACCTTATTGAACGGATGTCTAGGGATTAACCTATAATATATAATGGTATGGCCGGTTAAAATACTTCTGTCGAAGTGTGCTTAACCGGCTTTTTTTATACTTTTTTCTAAAAAAATCATATCAAAAAAGAAAAATATTAAATAATAAAAAAAAATAAATAAATTTGCAAGTTAAATTAAAAAATAAAAAGATGAAAAAACTTTTAACTTTTGCTACAGCTATCATCTGTGGCGCCTTATGCTTGCAATCATGCAACACTAAAAAAGATGTTGTTCTGACAGATAATCTTGACACTATAAGCTACGCTCTTGGGGTCGATTATGGGACAAATTTGGCTACGGCTTTAGAACAGGTCCCGAACGGATGCGATAAGGAAATATTTCTTGAGGCATTGACAAAGTCATTTACCGGAGAAGAATGCCTTATAGATTCCGAAGAAGCTTATAATCTCCTGATGGCCTTCTTCCAAAGTCAGCAACAGGCAAATCAACAAACCCCCGTTTCCGAAGAAGAATTGGCAGAAATCGCTTCACAAAACGAACTATATCTTCAGGAAAATAAGCAAAAAGATGGCGTGATGACTACCGCAAGCGGTCTTCAATATCGTATTATCACTAAAGGTACCGGCGCTATTCCTACAAAAGACGACGTTGTTAGAGTCCATTATACCGGAACTTTGATTGACGGTACTAAATTCGATAGCTCTTACGATCGTAATGAGCCGGCTGAATTTCCTGTACAGGGAGTTATAGAAGGTTGGGTTGAAGCTCTCCAGATGATGCCTGTCGGTTCCAAATGGGAGCTTACTATTCCTCCTCAACTTGGATATGGTGATCGTGATATGGGTCAGATTAAGCCAAATTCAATACTCGTATTCGAAGTTGAACTCTTAGATATTGTAAAATAATTTTATAGATATAAACAACACAATTATGAAAAAAATTAAAGTAGCTATAAACGGGTTCGGCCGTATCGGCAGAAACGTTTTTAAAATCGCTCTCGAAAGAGAAAATATCGAAATCGTCGGCATAAACGATTTAACAAGTAACAAGGTTCTTGCACACCTTCTCAAATACGACTCCACACAAGGAAGATTCAATGGAGAAGTATCGTATACCGACGAGGCTTTAATAGTAAATGGTAAAACTATTCCTGTTTTCGAAGAAAGAAGTCCCCTTAATATCAAATGGCCCGTGGCTCCTGATATAGTAGTGGAATCTACAGGTGTCTTCACAAAGAGAGAAACTGAAAAAGGCGGCTATGGCGACCACCTTAAAAATGGCGCCAAGAAAGTTATCCTTACAGTCCCCGCTAAAGACGAAATAGATAATATGATAGTTATGGGGGTTAATGAAGAAGCTCTTCGTCCTACCGATAGATGCGTTTCTAACGCCTCCTGTACTACAAACTGTATCGCTCCTGTTGCTAAGGTCCTTAACGATGCTTTCGGTATCGAAATTGGCTTGATGACTACCGTTCACGCATATACAAACGATCAGAGGATCCTTGACGCTCCTCACAGTGACCTTAGGAGAGCGCGCTCTGCAGCCGTTTCTATTATCCCTACGACGACAGGTGCAGCAAAAGCAGTAGGTAAAGTTATCCCCGCTTTGAAAGGTAAACTCGACGGAATGGCTATGCGCGTTCCTGTTCCTACAGGCTCTATCGTTGACCTTAACGTAGTCCTTTCAAAACCGGCTACTAAAGAAGAAATCAACGCTGCTATGAAAGCCGCTGCTGAAGGTCCGATGAAAGGCGTTCTCGAATATACCGAAGATCCTATCGTGTCATGCGATATTATACATAACTCTCACTCTTCAATTTTTGACGCCGGTCTTACAATGGTTATGGAAGGCGGCAAAAACGTGAAAGTTGTTTCATGGTATGATAACGAATGGGGATATTCAGTAAGAGTAGTTGACCTTATGGAACTTATGTGTAAATAAAGTTCTCATTTTATGCTTTAAGGGGATGTCCGCAGCTTTTTGCAGGCCATCCCTTTTTTGTTTTTTTGATTTAAATATAACATTATGAAAAAGATAGCTACTGTACTGACATTGACTTTTATCATTGCCGGTTCTTTAACAATTTCTGCCCAAACACCTTACGGCGACCAGTTTAATAACCCCGGATATGAGGAATGGGCAAATTATAACCCGGTTTTTTCTTCAAGCTGGGAACCTCTAAATTGGCATAGCTTTATGTCTATGTCGGGCTCCGGTATCTATTATTATCTGTTACAGGCACAACAGATAAATGATATCGCTGCAGTGCGCCCGGGCTCCAATGGCACAAAAAGTGCAAGAGTTTATCCACGTGCTGTCTCTTCTTATGTTATCCCC
>JAQVPY010000209.1 GCA_028701815.1 Bacteroidales bacterium
GACAGATGTCCTTAAACTGCTTTCGCAACTCTTCCAAAAATATAATCAGGTGATACTCTGCGGCGGTTCCGGACTTTATATCGATGCCGTCGTGAAGGGAATTGACGACCTGCCTGACCCCGATACCGAAATCCGCGCCGAACTTAAACGGCTCTGCGCTGAAGAAGGCATTGAAACCTTGCGCGCTAAACTGAAAATAATAGACCCCGAATATTACGATGTCGTCGACCTCGCTAATCCTATACGCCTGATACGCGCCCTCGAAATATATTATGTCACAGGGAAAAAGTTTTCGCAATTAAGAAGCGGAACTAATAAAAAAAGAGATTTTAATATTGTAAAATATGCGCTCCAATTACCTCGCGAACAACTGTATGAAAGAATTAATTCAAGAGTCGATTTAATGATGCAGGCAGGTCTACTCGATGAAGTGAAAAGTCTGATCCCTTATAGACATTATCCGGCCTTGAATACCGTGGGCTATAAAGAACTGTTCTCGTATCTCGACGGAGAAATATCTCTTGATACCGCCGTGGAAAAGATTAAGACCGACACGCGCCGCTATGCCAAACGACAAATCACATGGATAAGCAGAGATAATGGTTATAAAATGATTGCACCGGATGCATCTTTTGTGGAGAATGTCCTGTCTTTATAATAAAATACTCGCTGTCGGCCTCCTTTTATTTTAAATTTTACTATTTTCATTCATTCTGTTTTGCGCAGGGTATGATAAATTTAATTATATTTGCAAAGATTAAAAAGCCAAATATTTATGATAATAATTGCAGATAGCGGTTCAACAAAGTTGGATTGGAGAATACTTGACGGATCAAGTGTTGCTCAGAGAATGACAAAAGGTTTTAACCCTTATTATCACGATATAGTTCTTATGGAAGGCTATGCGGAGGAGGTCGCCAAAACTATTGAAAGAGAAAAGGTTACAGCTATATATTACTATGGCTCCGGATGCTCTTCGGAAGCTAATTATAAAAAGGTGGCAGGCGCTTTAAAAAAATCTTTTCCTAATGCGGCGTGTTTTGTTTATCATGACCTTTTGGCCTCGGCGAGGGCTGTCCTCGGCTCGAATCACGGAATTGCATGTATTCTCGGAACAGGTTCTAACTCCTGCCTCTATGATGGCAAAACTGTTACGGAAAATGTCTCATCGGTAGGATGGATGATAGGTGATGAGGGCTCCGGAACATATCTCGGGAAAATGCTTATTACCGATTATATGCGCTTTTTGATGCCTGAAGATATAAAAGGACTTCTCGAAAAAGAGTATAACCTGAATTTTGAGTCTGTCCTCAACAGCATGTATTCCGAACCGTCACCCAATGCCTTTTTTGCTCAATTCCCGCCTTTCGTCTCTAAATATATAGGTCATAAGTATTGCCATGATCTAATTATGCGTAATTTCGACGATTTTTATTTCTGGCAAATCTCAAAATATACCGATTTTAAAAATGAGAAATTGGGCTTCGTGGGTTCTGTGGCTTATTATTTTAAAGACACATTACTTGAATGGGGCGCCAAGAATAATTTAAATATCGGTCCGGTCTTGAAGATTCCTATGGACGGACTGATAGAATTTCATAAGGAAAAATAATAATATTAATAAATATAATACTATGAAAATTAGTTCATTAAATCCCACACCGGTATGGGCACAGTTTGAAGAAATCTGTAAAGTGCCGCGTCCTTCTAAAAAAGAAGGTAAAATGATCGATTTTATGGTTGCTTTTGCGAAAAAGCATAAACTCGACTTTGAAGTCGACAAAACGGGAAACGTTATCATCAGAAAACCGGCTACTAAAGGTTGCGAGGGTAAACCGATGGTAGCTCTCCAGGCTCACATGGATATGGTATGCGAAAAAAATGCTTCAAAAAAACATGATTTTGAAAAAGATCCTATAGTTCCTGTTATTGATGGCGAATGGGTTAGAGCCGACGGGACCACACTCGGTGCCGACGACGGAATAGGCGTGGCGATGGCAATGGCTATCCTCGCCGCTAAGGATATAGAACACGGCCCACTCGAATGCCTCTTTACTATCGATGAGGAAACAGGTCTTACAGGCGCATTCGGTCTCGAAACAGGAAAACTTAAATCAAAGATATTGCTTAACCTCGACTCTGAAGACGACGGGCAAATATTTATAGGCTGCGCCGGAGGTATGGATACTGTAGGCACCTTAAAATATAAAACACAACCAACTACTAAGGAAATGTTCGCTTTTAAAGTCTCTGTTTCAGGATTAAAAGGCGGACACTCAGGTGACGATATTGATAAAGGCCGCGGTAATTCCAATAAACTGCTGAACAGATTTATTTCCGACTATTCTAAGAAACATAGAATGGGATTGTCTGATTTCAACGGCGGCAACCTCAGAAATGCTATCCCGAGAGAGGCTTATGCAGTGGTGCTTATCCCCGTTGGAGACGCTAAAAAATTTGAGAAAGCAGCTAAAGACTACGACGCTACCATCAAACATGAGCTCTCCGTTACTGATGCCGGTGTCACTTTCAGTTATGAACTCGTCGAACGCCCGCGCAGAATGTTGGCCGAAGAAGATTTCCAGCTGTTTACCCGCTTGATTTATTCTATGCCTCATGGAGTCTTGGGAATGAGTTTTAAATTAAAAGGTATTGTCGAGACCTCCACTAACCTCGCTTCGGTGAAATTCGCAGAGGGACACAAGATAATTATTACCACCAGCCAGCGCAGTGATGCCGATAGTTTGAAGGTTAATACTGCTAATATGGTTGAAAATTGTCTCCTGCTTGCCGGTGCCAAGGTCGTGCATAGCGACGGATATCCGGGATGGACTCCCAACCCGGATTCCCCGATTCTTAAAATTGCCATGAAGGTATATAAAGACCTCTTTAATGAAGATGCTATCTTTAGATCTATTCATGCCGGACTTGAGTGTGGACTCTTTTCTACTAAATATCCGGACATGGATATGATCTCTTATGGACCTACACTGCGTGGCGTTCACTCTCCGGATG